>JAKABE010000134.1 GCA_021801945.1 Acidobacteriota bacterium | reverse complement strand
GACCGTCTCAACAACGGTTCACTGCTGGTCATCGACTATAAATCCGGCGATGTCTCGCCGAAGTCCTGGGATCTACCGCGCCCCGACGACGTGCAACTCCCGCTCTATGCCGGCTTCGCGCTCCCGCCCAAAGAAAATCTTGGCGGCCTCGTCTTTGCCAAGGTGCGCGCAGGGGAAAATAAGCGCGAATTCGCCGGACGCGTCTTCGACGCGAAAGCTGTGCTGCTGCCCAACGTCTCCGCCAGTAACGCCCTCGTGAAGAACCGGCTGACCACCCAGGATCTCAACGCATGGCGCGGCTACATCGAAGAAATGGCCCGCGACTTCCTCGCTGGCCGTGCTGATGTAGCCCCGCGTGACTACCCGAAAACATGTGCGCATTGCAAATTGCAGGCGCTCTGCCGCATCCAGGAGAATCCGCCGCAATGTGAAGAAGAAAGCGGCGATGAAGGCGAGGAGGTTGCCGATGCTTAGCGCGCCGCGCAAGAATCCGCCTCCCGATCAGAGGGAACGCGAATGCGCCCTCGACGCAAGCCGCTCCATTCTGGTGCGCGCGCCCGCCGGCTCGGGCAAAACAGACCTGCTCACGCGCCGCTTTCTGCGCCTGCTTGGTGAGGTCGAAGATCCCAGCCAAATCGTCGCCATCACCTTTACCAAAGCCGCCGCCGCGGAGATGCGCCACCGGATTCTCTCCAGGCTTGAAGCCGCTGCCGCCGGCGGACCGGAGCCGGACGCAGACGAGTTTTCCATGGAAGCGCTCGCGGCGCGGGCTCTCGCGCACTCGCAGGCGCTCGGCTGGAACCTGCTCGATCTGCCTGCTCAGCTGCGCATCGCCACCATTGACTCCTTCTGCCGCGAAATCGCCTTGCAGCAACCGCTGCTCTCCGGGCTGGGCGGCAGCTTGGAGATCCACGCGCAGCCCGATGAGCTCTATCGCCGCGCCGCGCGCCACACACTTGAACAGATCGGCGGTAGCAACAGGCAACTTCGCGAAGCCATTGAGGTCCTGCTTCTCTGGCGCGATAACAGTTGGAAGGATCTGGAAGCGCTGCTCGTTACGATGCTCAAGAAGCGCGATCAGTGGATGCACGGCGACGTTCTTGACCACGATCCGGATTGGGATTTTATACGCGTGCAATTGGAGCGCCCATTCGCACGCGAGGTGCGCAGACATCTGATTGCTCTCCGTCAGCTCTTCGATCTGTCTCCGGGCGTTCTCGACGAAGCACACGCCCTGACGCGCTTCGCGTGCGAACAGAGCGGCGGGGCGCTTTACCGCGATCTTGCGGAACTCGCAGAGTTTCCCGCCGCTCCCTTCGCAACCGCAGACGAGTTGGAAGAAGCGCACCGTGCGTTTCTGTGTCTTGCGGACCTGCTCTTGACTGGCGAGGGCGCCGTTCGCAGGCAGGTCACCGTAGATCAGGGCTTTCCCAAGGAACGCAAGACAGAGAAGACGCGCATCCTTAACTTGCTTGCGAGCCTCCCGTCGATCCCAGGCCTGGTTCCCGCCCTTGCCGCCGTTCGCAATCTCCCTCCCGCCCGCTACACCGGCGAGGATTGGGAGATCGTCAAAGCCTGCTTCACAGTGCTGCGCCACTCCGCCGGACAGTTGCGCGTGGAGCTTGCGGAAGCAGCCGCAGCGGACTTCATCGAAGTCGCGCAGAGCGCTCGCAACGTCCTCAAAGGAGAGGACGGGCTGCCCAGCGACGCCGCCCAGGCAATTGCCGACGGCATTCGCCACATTCTGGTGGACGAGTTCCAGGACACCAGCCGCCGCCAGTACGAGTTACTCCAGCAACTGATCGCCGCATGGCCGGAGCAGGAGGGCCGGACCTGTTTTGTCGTCGGCGATCCCATGCAATCCATCTACTTCTTCCGCGACGCCGACACCGAGCTATTCCAGCGCGTGGAGCAACTCGGTCTGGAACTCCCCGGCGAGCTGCCGCTGCGCTTCAATCCCGTGCAACTCTTCGCCAACTTTCGCTCCGCGCCGCCGCTCGTGGAGCAGATCAACGGCGCGTTCGAACAGGTTTTCGCGGCGGACGACGGAAGCGGCGTGACCTACGCAAAGGCGGAGGCTGCGCGCGCCAACTCTAAACAAGCCGGTCTGCACATTGCGGAAAATCAAGCCGAACGCATGTCTCTGCACGTGGAATTCATGCCACAGTCGCCGCTCGGCAACTCCCGCGGCGCAACGGCCAATCGAAGAGAGGAGATCGCGGCCGCGCGCGAGGCGGCGCGCCGAAGACAGATCGAAGAGACGGTCGCCCTCATCCGCAGCCATCTGCCGCGAATTGAAAACACCCGCGCCGCGAAGGAAAAATATCGCGTCGCCGTGCTGGGTCGGGCGCGCTCTGCCCTTGCGCCCGTAGCCGAGGAACTTCGCAAGGCCGGAATTCCTTTTCGCGCCCTGGAGCTTGAAGATCTGAAGCAACGGCCGGAGGTCATCGACGCTCTGGCGCTGGCCCGCGCGCTGCTCAACCCGCAGGATCGTGTGGCGTGGCTAGGCGTGCTGCGCGCGCCGTGGTGCGGGCTTTCGCTTGCCGACCTGTACATGCTTGCGGGCGGCGACGATGCGGAACTGCTCGCGCGTCCTGTTCCGGAGTTGCTGGCCGAGCGCGTAGAGCTTTTGAGCAAGGAGGGCCGCACGGCCGCGCAGCGCGTGCTGCACGCGCTGGAATTTTCGGAACGCTTACGCTCCACGCAACCTACTCTGACGACAGGAACCTGGCTCGAGCAGGTCTGGCTGCGTCTGGGCGGGGCGCAATGCACCGGCGCGGCGGCGCGCGCCAACCTCGATCTTCTTTGGAAGAGCGTCGATAACCTCTCTCAAGGCGAACCGGATCTGCTTGGCTCCGCGCTCAACGCGGCCCTCAACGACCTTAAAGCGCAGCCCGATCCCGCTGCCGAGAGCGACTGCGGCGTGCAGTTGATGACCATCCATCAAGCGAAGGGCCTGGAGTTCGAGGTGGTCATCGTCCCAGAGTTGCAGGCCGGCACAGGCCGCGACAAAAACAGCTTGCTCTCCTGGCTGGAGCGCGGCGTGACGCCCGAATCCGATCCCGGCGAGCCGGACAATTCCGGCGAGATCACGGAATTTCTGGTGGCGCCGCTGCCGTCCAAAGGCGCTGAACGCGGCGAGGCGAAGACTTGGGTTGACCGCATTCGAAGGGAGCGCGAAAAGCAGGAGACGCGCCGTCTTCTCTACGTAGCCGCCTCGCGCGCTCGTGAGGAGCTGCACCTGTTTGCGCGCCCATCCTACAAGACCGCGCAGGATGGGTCACTCAGCCTCGCTGAACCACGAGACAGCCTGCTCGCCACAGCATGGCCGGCGCTTGGAGGCCAAATTTGCGAGCGGTTTGATGCGTGGTGCGCGACCAATGCGGGTTCAGCCGCGCAGCCCTCCACCATCGAGGACCTCGCGGCCTCGGCGGAGGACAATCTGCGCGAATTGCCTCCGGCGGTTAGGACAACCCGGTTGCGCCGCCTGCCGCCCGATTACGAGCCCGGGCCGAATCAGGCGTTAGCCGCAACCGCAGGCCCGGCCATCCTGGGAGTGAAGGCCACGCAACTCTACGAGCGTCATGAGGGCGGCCTGCTCTCGCGCGCGCTGGGCAAAGCCGTGCACGCGCTGCTCCAGCAGTTGGCGCAGCTTCTTGTCGCGCAGCCGTGCGAAGCTGCGCGCGCGGCCCTCGAACGGATGCCGCCGCGCATTGCTGCCGAGGTCCGTTCGGCAGGCGTCGAGCCGCAGCAGGCGGGAAGCATTGCCGCCCAGGCGCTTCAGATCGCGCTCGAAGCCGCCGCCGATCCCGTAGGGCAATGGATTCTTTCGCCCCACGCCGCGGCGTCCAGCGAACTTCGCTGGACGGGAGTTATCGCCGGAAGCCTGCGTACGGTTCAGGTGGATCGCATCTTTCGCGCAGGCCTCCAACCGCGGTCCGTAGGAGACGATGCGTGGTGGATCATTGACTACAAGACCGCTCATGCGGATGGGCTCGATGCGGATGCAGCTTTGCCTGCGCTGAAGGAGATCTTCGCGCCGCAGATTGAAGCCTACGCCCAGGTTCTTCGCAACCTGCGCGGCGCCGGCGTGCCCATTTTCGCTGGCCTGTATTATCCCCGCATGTTGCGGCTGGATTGGTGGGAGACGTAAAGAGACTCCGGATGTTCGTGCTCATGTGAGGGCCAGCTTCGCCGGATCAAATCAACGCATTTCTATCGACTGTATGTGCGCCAGCATCGGTGACGGAGATACCCTGGTGCAATTCCTCTCGGATGGCGCGCTCAACAATATCCTCCGCGGCCAGCAGAACACCCAGGGAACCTCTGAAGAACTCCCGATCCCCAACTGCTGCGGGTAACGAGGACTCAGGGAGATCGATATTACCACCGGCGCCATCGTGGACCCGACCATCATTCACGCGCCTTCATCGACCAAGAACGAGAAGAAAGAGCGCGATCCGGAGATGCATCAGACGCGCAAGGGAATCAGTGGCTTTTCGGCGCCAGGGCGCACATCGGCGTCGACTCCAAGGAAGGCGTGGTGCATTCAGTGTGTACCAGCGCGGCCAGCGTGTCCGATGTGCCCATGCTGGCTGACCTGTTGCACGGCGACGAGAAGAAGGTCTGGGGCGACGCCGGCTGCCAGGGGCAGACAGAGGCGATTCGTAAAGCTGCGCCTGCGGCCCAGGATATGACCAGCCGGCGAGTGAAAACCAAGGCTGGTGTCGATGAAGAGCAAAAGCGCAGGAACCGGACGAAGGCCCGAGTGCGCTCGAAGGTGGAGTGGCCGTTTCGCATTCTCAAGCGCGTGTTCGGCTTTACCAAGGTGTGCTATCGCGGGTTGAAGAAGAAGCACGAATGACTGTGCGCCGCCTTTGCCTTGGTCAATATCTATCAGCACCGCCGCAATCTGGCGAAGATCAACTTACAGGCGTCCTCACAAGGGGCGTAGAGTGTCCGCCGGGGCTCTATCGAGCCTCAGGTGGGCAAAAAAGCAAGGCGGAAAGCGGCGAAATCGACGAGTTTCTGAGGAAATGCGGCGAAGCAAAAGTCGCGCGGTCTCATAACTCGCCGATTTTCAGATGGTTCCTTAAGGTGACGTCCTTGAGGAAAAATACGACACCGTCGGCGTGGCCGAAAACCAAATTTTCGGGGTGGATGATCTTTGTTGGTAAGCTGCCACTCGACAAGATCCCAGCGGATCGTTGAGATAGCCGGGCACTTGAACTTCGGGAAGACGGGATAATTCATGGCGTAGACGAGATCCTTGCCACGCACTCCGCTATCGACCACCGCATCCACGTGCCGCACCCGGCTCCGAGTCTCACAACCATCCGCTGTTCCGACCTAGTTGTCAGACCGTGAAGGTCCCAGTCTTGTGACGTTGACCCGCAGCCGTGAGCAATGCTCGGGAAGTTCAAAGTTCCTTGCTTTGCTCGCCCTGTCGACGGTTCCCGAGCGCCCAGCTGCCGAACTCGATCAGCCGGGTCTTATGCGGACGGAATTCACAGCCTATCTTCGCCCTTCTTTTGCCAAAAGCTTCGCGGAACCGTGCGGCATCAGCTCGTGGCGAAAACTGAGCGCAAGTTGATTCGCGGGAGAATCATCCCCCAGGCCCTCACGGACCTGCTTACATGAATTCCGAGCCCGGGAACCTCACTCCCAAATCGCAACTTCGGCAGGCTGGAACATCACCCGCTCAGGCATGCCAATGCATGTCCGAGGCCGATCCGGCACGAAACACTCAATGATCCAGCGCCGCCTCACGACGACCTGCCACATCCACTGCGAAAGCGGTGGTTGCCTAGGATGTGCACCCTGCCCAAAGCCATGAATGTTGACACACCTGGCCGGAATTCATACCCGGCAGGCCTGGCGTGATGTCGGCACTCCCCTCCGGAGCCGAGCCTCGTCTCTGACAACGCCGAGCAGGCTCGACTTCGTCACCCAGGCTTCCATGATTCAGCGGCCAGATTTGCTTACGGCCCAGAAACGTAATTCTTTCGCCACGTTTACGGAAGTATCCCCAGGGCAATGATATACACTGTCGGTATCCGCACTTCTGCAGGGTTCCCCCTGCCTGCTAGAGGCTTCTTGTGGACGCAAAATGATCGCCCAGCGTCTTTCCCGGAATGAGCAGCGCGGCACCGCTAGAGCAAGTATCTTTTGGGACAGTCAACAGTCAAAAGGTGGAGACAGTTCGTTAAATGAATCCAGCACAAACCCACGTATTGCGTCTTGAGCAAGACCCAGGGAAGCTGCAGCAATTTCGTATGGCGGTTTCACTTCATAGTCATACGCAATATTCACACGAGAACCTAGAAGCGTTGCCGCACCAGGCGAAGCAGTTTCCGATCATCGGCAAGATCGTTGAATCCAAGCTGGAGCGCTACGCCGAAGGGTCTGGAAGGGTCATCGACTTCCGAAAGCTTCATTGGACGCCACCCGTTTCTCCAAACCTCGTGTTAGCGTCGGAGATCCGCCAAATCGAGGAACTGGGCCTGCCAGGGATGGTATCGATTACCGATCATGACAGCATTGCAGCGGGATTGTCTCTCCAGTCGCAAGCGCCTACGGTTCCTATTTCAGTCGAATGGACGGCTCCTTTCGGTGGGGACCACCTGCATATCGGCGTGCACCACCTTCCCGCCAGTCATGCGAGCCAGATCATGGAGGGTCTGGCCAGCTGCACGACGCATCCGGACGAGACGCACCTCAGCGATCTCTTGGATTACCTCAATGAATTTGGGGAAGTTTTGCTGGTGTTAAATCACCCGTGCTGGGATGTATCGAGTGTAGGGGCCGATGTGCATGCGAACGCGGTCCGAGACTTTCTTAGACACAATGGACATCGGATACACGCCCTGGAGGTGAACGGGCTTCGCTCGTGGAGCGAGAATTGCGATGCTTTGCGCTTGGGGCAAGAATTTGACATGCCAGTTGTAGCCGGTGGCGATCGCCACGGCTGCCGCCCCAACACGGTGCTCAACCTGAGTCACGCTACAACCTGGGAAGAATTTGTGATGGAAATCCGTAGCTGGCGACGGGGTCATGTTCTCCTCTTGCCCTCCTATGAGGAGCCGCTGGCATTGCGGCAGATGGAAATCGTCGCCGATGCCCTGCGTTATTATCCGCATTACCCCTACGGCCGGCGTTCCTTCAGGGGCCGCACTTACTTTGATATGGATGGCTACAGTTGTCATCCTCTGTCATTCTACTGGGAGCAAGGCGAACCGCTCTGGCTGCGCATGGTCCTGAGCATCTTCGTTGCACTCGGCAGCCCCGCCCTCCGACCCTTTCTTCGGCACACACTGTTCCGCAGCAGAGACAAAAACCTCATCGCATCATCCATAAACGATTACGCCACACTCGGCGCACGTATACAGAAAGCAGGTCAGAATTCATGAGAGTCCTTATCATCGGTGGCGATGGATATTGCGGTTGGGCCACTGCGCTGCATTTATCGGAGCGCGGTTACGAGGTCGGCATTGTGGACAGCCTGGTACGCCGGCACTGGGATATGACGCTTGGGGTGGAGACGCTCACGCCGATCGCGTCGATTGTGCAGCGGATTGAACGCTGGGAGCAACTCTCCGGACGCCGGATTGATTTGTATTTGGGTGACATCACGGACTATCCATTTCTGGATAGCACAATCCAACGCTTTGGCCCCGACGCGATTGTGCATTATGGAGAACAACGTTCCGCGCCTTTCTCGATGATTGATCGTGAGCACACCGTTCTCACGCAAGTAAACAACGTGGTGGGCACCCTCAATCTGCTCTATGCCATGCACGCGCATTGTCCGGACTGCCACCTGGTCAAGCTCGGCACCATGGGCGAGTATGGAACCCCCAATATTGATATCGAAGAGGGGTACATAACCATCCAGCACAATGGCCGGGAGGACAGGCTGCCCTATCCAAAACAGCCGGGCTCCTTCTATCACTTAAGCAAGGTTCACGACAGCCACAATATTCAATTTGCCTGCCGGATCTGGGGCCTGCGCG
>JAKABE010000133.1 GCA_021801945.1 Acidobacteriota bacterium | reverse complement strand
GCTTTAGCAAAAACAATCGACAGTCCATCCCCACGCCGCCACGCTCAATCGCCGCGATTCCCAAGGTGCGGCGGCCTTGCACAGTATTCAGCAGGGCACACCTCTTCTACTTTTGCCGTCAGGGGAACGCGTGGTAGGTGCGGTCCCCTCAAACTGGGTGGCTGGTGGGGAGCAAACTTCAGGATGCCGAATAGAATTTGCCAATTATAGATTCAAATCGGCCCAAAGTCTCCTGCTCTCTGAAGATTTCAGGCCGGTAGCATCAAGCGACGTGAATTTTGCCGGGTTCAATTCCAGCCCGCAGCCACCTGCCTTACCGCTGCTGGTTCTTTCCCCACTTGCAACCCAATCCCACCTTAGCACGAAGGCCAGTGGGGTATGGGAGACGTCCGTCTGAGTCTGCCAGCCGTCGGCCGCAGGGCTTTGAGTATCTCTCGGATTACTGTATAGCGAGCGCGGGTCGGGAGACTCGCTTTCAGCGGGTGTGTTCTTTGCCGTCCTGGTTCCTCTAATGCCAATGCAGAAGCGCCTGACCACATCATGACAGTTTCCACGCAGAATCAAGGGGGCAAGTCTGTACCGCATCGGCGTGGCCATCGCCCCCATGGTTGCGGCCCGATTTGTCCTGTTCGCAGGCGCGAAAACTCCCGATGTTCGCCTTTTCGTGAAGGACTTCGGTTAGTGGGCGGTGGTGCCACTCCCTGTCTGTCCCCCCGTACGCCGGGAGGCGCTCCACGCGTAATGGAGTCCCGATACCACGGTCAGGGCCATGGTTGCATCCAGCGCCACTAGCCTCATGAAGGCCACCCAATAGGCTGGTGTAACCTGGCGAAGCAGAACGGCCGCGACGGCGCTGATCTGGGCGAGCGTGTTAGCCTTCCCGAGGAAACTCGGGTGGAACTCCCGCCGCCCAGCCGCCGCCCACAGAATGGCCGCCACGAGCAGGATTCCCACATCCCGGCCGATGACCAGCACCGTGACCGTGGCTGGAATCAACCCTTTGTACATGAGCACCACAAACAGCGTACTCAACAGCAGCTTGTCGGCCACCGGATCGAGATAGTGGCCCAGCATCGAGCGCTGCTTCAGCATCCGTGCAAGCGCGCCATCCAGCGCGTCCGTCAACCCAGCCGCGACAAACAGTACGAAACTCAACGCATAATGACCTTGCAGAATGGCAGCAACCAAAAACGGCGCCAGGCAGATCCGCAACAAGCTCAGCAGGTTGGGAGTGCTGCGCAGCGGGTTCAGCCGTGAGTTCGAATCATTCATGGCAAAGGTGAAAAAACAGGATAGCAGGTGATCGAAAGCGGAATCGCGTGGGTTTACAGGCCGTCCCTTTCATCCCTTTTCCCGCATCTGGCCCTCTTCACAAGACCCAGCCACCAACCGCCCGAAGCCATCTGTCCGGCGCGCCGCTTCCTTGGCGGTCCATCGAGGGCGCGGTTGAAGAATTCCTTTCCTTCCAACGATGGTAAAGGAAATGGGATGCGTGAGATGGCAGTTTGCCGTCCGCACTCTTCTCGCGTGTCATCGATCCTGATAGACTTATGGGTGTTCTCTTCAGAGGCGCGTAGCTCAGTTGGTTAGAGCGCTTCCTTGACACGGAAGAGGTCAGCGGTTCGAATCCGCTCGTGCCTACCATTATTTTCAATAACTTACGTACCATCTAAGGCTTAGCTCCAACCCGTCATCCAACCCGTGAACCGATTTTTCCCTGCTGAGACGCGCATGCAGATTAGATCAATCATTGGTTAATCTCCGCGTGGGATGCCGGCGCCGCGAATCCGTTCGAGGTCACCTCACTTCCCTGGTCTCTGATACAGCAGATCCCACACTTAACGGAACATTGTCCCCTTTTCATTGCGCTGGCCTTCCCCTAAAGCCAAAAGCTCGCAATCAGGGTTCTGAGTCAACGGTTACGGGAGGAAGGATTCCTTGCGTGGCTTGAAGCGCCGACACCAACGGACATCACTGCAGATGCAGGACAGGCGTCGACCACTGCGGAAGCGCGCCTTGCCGATACGCTCGACGAGCTAGATGGCATACTGCTAAACGCCTTGGAAGAACTGCATCGCGCGAGAGAGAAGGAGCTTGGCGGTGCAGAAGCTGAGTCGTTTCTTGCTCAACTCTGGCGCAAGACCTTCACGGCTTTTGCGACCGCAAAGGAGAACTGGATGGAGCATACTTTCATTCGCCGCGGTCGTGCTCTGATCGAGCATATATATCCGGATTCCAATGAGCGCGGACGGCTCTATCAATACGGCTTTACACCATGTGTTGGCCGTCGCTTTGAAGAAATCGCGCCTGCCTTAAATGCAGTCATTTCAGCAGCTCAGCAGTATGGTGCATTGCCTAGTCAGGAGCGCCTCTCGTTTTTCGAAGCCTTGGCTGAACAACTCGTTAACGATCGGGGTTATGGCTTTCAAATTAGGCCTACGGAAACGGACCGGTTTCTGCCCGAAAATTGGAGGATTGTGTTGGGCTGGTGGATGCAGGCGCCCGGAATTGTCGGACCCCAGCCGAGTAACCTCCGTGCATGGCAGCGCTTCATAACAGACAACCTGGATTTTAGGCTCGGCGTAGCTGCGGGTGCTGTTGTGGCGCGCACTTGGTCACAAGGCGCCGCCGACCCGCTCGCAATTCCGTCTCTCGCTACGTGGCGAGAGACCGCAAACCTACCTTGGTTTGGCTTCTGGGTGCGAGAATTGCTGCGATGGGGAACTCTTGACCCATTCGTCGCGCTTGCACAAGGTCTTGCACGAACGCGTGATGAAGCAGCCAATCGGAGGCAAGAGTTCGATGTATGGCTCGCACGCAACAAGGAAAATCTTGACCCTGAGGATCGCATCGATCCTCAGCGTTTCATTGCATGGCAACAAAGCTTTCCCCGCCGCGAACGCACCACATCTGATGTGATGAGCATGCGGGCAGAGTTGACCGGCACGACAGGCACCCTTGGCGTGTATCGCGTTATTCCCGTGGTCGCCGACAATTCGGTTTACTGGTTGGATTCCGCGGGGTTTTCCTTGGCTCGTTCGAATGGAATGCAGATCGGAGAAGACGAAAACCTGTATAGATACGATTTCGATCTCCATGCTGATGCGGCGGAACCGTTTGTCGACCGGGTCTTCTCCGGACGTTGATCCCTGCGACCGAGCGCACTATACATGAAATGACGTGAGTTCTAGCGATTCGAGGAGCTGGAGTACTGCTGAGAGCCTTTCTAGTATGCCCCAGTCAAGGCAGAGTACGGGCGACGAGATCCTGAGGCTGCGCGATACAATTTCATCAAACGCATGCAGCAGAAAAACAAGAAACCCCGACGGAATATCAGGCCTCGGAAGCTAATTGACCTGTTTTGCGGCGCCGGTGGTCTGTCCCTTGGATTTAGCCCGCGTTTCAGCAGTGAATTCACGTCTGTGTGGGCAAACGACTTCAACGAATCCGCGGCGAAGACAGCCATGGGGATTGCGCCCATCCGCCGTGTGGCCCCGGCATGAGAAATGCCGATGCGAGTGGGGATGTATTTGGGAGTCCGATAGCCAGTGTGATGCGTCCTTCTGAATGCCGATCATCCTCTGGCATTGCAGGAAGGCTGAAAGTTCGATTCTTATGCTCCTTTGAGAGGGCTGGGTCCAGGGATCACACCTGCATCCCCAGGCCCATGTCTGGGGCTGCCGCCCATCGTCCGCCTGCGTGTGCGGTGCGAGCTGGAATAATAACCGTCGAGATCCTTGGCACACTGCACCAGGGAAGAAGCGCAATCTGCCCTGCGACGCCAGTCTTCATCGTGCTCGGCACCGGCCTTGGCGCTCGGCCAGAAATCGTTGAGCGCTCAATGGCATGGAACCCTGAAGGAGAGCCGCAGATCATCGACCGGCCGCAGCGGCAACCTCGTAAGCGTCTGCCGGGGAGGCCACAGGACACAGAGTTGCGCCGAAGATTTACTCGACGGCGAAGACCCATCCGTCGAGTAAATCATTTGCAGAGGAAGTTGAAAGAGAAGACGCATTCCCGCGGCACTCCGGGATTGACCAGCGTATAGCCACCGAAACTGGCGTTGAAGTTGCCGCCGCTGGTGATGTAGGCGGTTGGGTTGTACTCGCGGTTGAAGAGGTTCTCGATGCCGAAGGAGACCTTGACGGCTCATTCTTGAGATGACTTGTTAACAGACGGCTGAAGGTTCCATCCAAATTGACGTCTATGGCTTCGCCAACGCCGGCGTTCTGTTGTGTGAATCAGGCGGGCCTGGAACCTCGTAGTGTGAGAGACTCACTTCTCGCCAGTAGACGGAACGGAGACCGGAGAAGAGAAAAACGAATCCGCATAGGGGCGGTGTCATTTTCCAGGCGGACTGATGAGCCCGGAAGGCGGACGGTCGGCGGGGGCGGCGCCCCACTCCTTGTTGGGCCGATTGCCCATACGGAAACGGAGTTCCCCGCCAGCGAGAATGTCGGCGTGGGTGAACCATGAGCGGGAGAGAGCTTTGCCGTTCAGTTCCACACTCTGGACATAAAGGTTTTCCGTTGAGTTGTTCTCTGCGACGACGGTGAAGGTGGTTCCGGCGGCGGAATTATGCAAAGCGGCGCGGCTTACCAGCGGGCTCCCGATCACATAGACGCCCGTGACGGCATTCACCGGATAAAAGCCGAGCGAGGCAAATACAAACCAACTGGATATCTGGCCGCAGTCATCGTTGCCGGGGACGCCTTGCGGTGTGCTGTTGTAAAGCCTCATGACAGTGCGAACTCGTTCCTGCGTCTTCCAGGGTGCACCGGCGAAGGAGTAAAGGTATGGTATGTGGTTGCTGGGCTCATCGCCCTGGGCATCCTGTCCGACCATGCCACTGATATCCGGAGGAGATTTGAGGACCTTGGAGGGGGCCGCGAAAAGTGCGTCGAGTTTGCGGATGAACGGCTGATCTCCACCGTAGAGCCCGATCAGTCCCTGAACGTCCTGCATGACATTGAAGGTGGCCTGCCACGCATCCGATTCGGTGTAGTCCTGCCAGTATTCCTCGTCAGGGCGGAATGGTTCGAGCCATTTGCCGTTCAGATCTTTGCCGCGCATAAAACCGGAGGCCGGATCGAAGACGTTTTTATAGTTCTGCCCCAGCTTGTAGAAGAGTGCAGCGTCTTCTTCTTTGCCAAGCAATTCGGCCATGGCTCCGACGCACCAGTAATCATAGGCGAAATCGAGAGTGCGGGAGACCGATTGCCGGTTATTGCCGGCGGCCACATAGCCGAGGCTTCGGAACTGCTGCTGCAGGGCCTTGTTGTCATTTGCCGTGGAGCCCACCATGGCCGTGTCGCGCATGGCCGCGTAGGCGGCATCCACATCGAAGTCGCGGAAGCCGCGCATGTACGCGCCCAGGATCATGCCGACCACGTGGAAGCCGGTCATGCACCAGGTTTCGTTTCCCCAGAGCGGCCAGACCGGAAGTGAGTGTTGACCGAGTTGCTGATAGTCCGCAAGGAGGGTCTTGATGATGTCGGGCACGCGGTGGGGCTGCATTAACAGGATGAAAGGAAATTCGCCGCGGTAGATGTCCCAGATGGACAGGGTGGTGTATTTGGTGAATCCGGGATTGGGATAGTTGCGGTGATCCTGTCCTCGATAGGTCCCGTTGACATCATTGAAGGTGGCGGGAGCAACCAGCCCGTGATAGGCCGCCGTCGTGAAGGCCGCCTGCAAGGCAGAGGTGGGCAGCGATGCTTGGAGGACGCCTAGCGCCTTGGCCCAGGCCTGGTTGCTGGCATACACAATGCGATCGAAATCAAAGTCGGGCACTTCCACCGCAAGATTCGCCGCAGCCCCTTCGACGCTGGTCCCGGAGATGCCGGCGCGCACAACCAAAGGCTCCGCTGCGGGAGCGTTCGTGAAGATGGCCTGGAGATGCTTGCCGGTGACCTGATCGCCGACAGAGACGGAGCGGATGGCGTCGTCGACCTTGGCCTGGACCGAGGCGAAGGGCCGGGACAGTTCCAGAACAAAGTAAACCTGTTTGTCGGCTGCCCAGCCATGGGTGAATCGCGAACCGCTGATGCGCGTAGGGCTCTCGAAGCGGAGTTCCGCGGCATATGCTTCACAGCCAATACCGTGGATGAGATCAAGCATCAGGCCCTGCTTTGTCTGCGGGGGTAGTGAAGGATAGTGGTAGCGGTGGATGCCGCAACGCGTCGTTGTGGTCAGTTCAGCTCGGACGCCAGGAGTATCGAGGTGAACGGAGTAGTAGCCAGGGCGGGCGTGCTCGCGATGGTGGGAAAACGCTGAGCGATATCCGCGCTCTGTATCGTCGAAAACCCAGCCGGAGTCCTGGCCCAATGCTTCGATCTGAGCCTCAGCCTCGTGGCCTGGCGGTCCGGCATTCCAGCTCCAGTTACGGCCTTCGACCAGCGGCATCACAAGTACATCGCCGAGATCTGAAGCGCCGGTTCCCTGCAAATGCGTATGGCTGAAGCCGAGAATGAAGTTGTCAGGATAGTGGTACCCGGAGCAGTGGTCCCAGCTATAGATGTCCCATTTGCCGTTCCACTCCGGCTCCGGCGGCCCGCTGGAATCCGGGCTCAGTTGGACCATGCCGAAAGGGGCGACGGCGCCGGGGAACATGTGCCCATGCCAGCCGGTGCCAATCATGGGCCACACGCCGGAGAGTGCTCCGGCGCTCTGAGCTGCAACTTTTGAGACCATGCGCAGTGCCGGTTCAGCAGAGGTCAGGGTTGGGGCCGCTGATGCGGCGGCCATCACCGCACAATTCCTTAGAAATTCGCGTCTGCGCATCGATCTCCTGAAAATCTGGTTCTGATGAAATGGCCTTTCTCATTCATTGTGCGAGAGGAGAGAGCCGAGTGGCAATTACCATTGCGGTTCGACATGCGCGGGCATGGCAGAGAGCAATCTAGCAGCGGAACCGCCGTTCGCTGTCACTTGTGTCGGCAACGAGCCCATTGAAAGCCTCCGCCCGGAATTGCAGTGCACGCTCCTCCCGCCAGGTGATTCCCAAATGCATCGGAACGCGACGTATTTCTCGTACAGGAGTTCGACCGCGGTCGCCGGAGTGTGGCCGGCTTAGCCGGCAAAGCGGAAGCTACACTTCACTAACTTGCCGTCAGGTGGACCACCTTGGCTTCTAACTCTCCCTGTGCGCTCACTGTCAGCAGCCCAATGGTTACCGGCAGATCGAAACGCCGTGGGCCGCAGGAGCCGGGGTTGAAGTAGAGCACGCCTTTCTTCGTATAGAAATTCGGGACGTGGGTGTGGCCGAACAGAACCGCGGCGAATTTGGCGGCGGCGGGGTCGAGATGGAGCATCTTGAGGTCGTGGAGGAGGTAGAGGTAGCGGCCCTCGGCGGGGACGACTTCGGTCTCGGGGAGCTGGGCGCAAGGGCCTTCGCGGTCCACGTTGCCGCGGATGGCCGTTACCGGCGCGATGGCTTCCAAGGCGCCAAGGATCGAAGGTTTTCCTACGTCGCCGAGGTGGAGGACGTGATCGACGCCGGAGAGCGCGGGTAGGACTTCGGGGCGGAGCAGTCCGTGCGTGTCGCTGACGATGCCGAGTCTCATGGATTCAGGATGACAGATTCATCCGCAGCGTACGGGCGCGCGGGGCCGCGAAACCCGCGCTCCAGCCGGCCAGCAGGCCGACGCTACATGTCTAGTTCGAGGCGGGTGCGGGGGTCAAGCTGGTCGCGGAGGGCGTCGCCGAGGAAGTTGAAGCCGAGGACGGCGGCGGCGATGGCCAGGGCAGGGAAGAGAACGAGGTGCGGCGAGTCGAGCAGATGCAGCCTGGCGTTGTTCAGCATCGAGCCCCAACTGGGAGCGGGAGCGGGAATGCCTAATCCCAAAAAGGAGAGCGTGGCTTCGGCCAGGATCACTCCGGCCATGCCGATGGTGGCCTGGACCAGGACGGGCTGGATGATGTTGGGCAGGATGTGGCGGAAGAAGATGCGTGGGCCGCCGGCACCGAGGGCGCGGGCGGCGTCGATGTATTCGCGCTCGCGGACGGCCATTACCTGG
>JAKABE010000132.1 GCA_021801945.1 Acidobacteriota bacterium | reverse complement strand
ATCTGGGCGTCGGCTTCGTGTCGCTCACCGAAGCTCTCGATCTGACCACACCCGTCGGCCGTGCCATGGCTGGACTGCTCGCAGTCTTCGCGGCCTTCGAACGCGAAATCCTGGGGGAACGTGTGCGGGCTGGACTTGCTCATGCTCGGCAAAGCGGCAAGCGCCTGGGCCGGCCGCTTACCGCTGCCCTCCACGCCGATCAAGTCCGCAAACTCCGCCGCTCTGGTCTGAGCAAATCCGAAATCGCCCGCCAACTGAACATCGGCCGTACTTCCGTGCGCCGCATCCTCGCCCCTCCGCCCAGGAAAAAGTAGCCGCAGCCCCAGTTATGCAGGCTCACCGAAAAGACACGGTCTTCCATGGCGACTGGAACTACTCCGTCCAACCGCAATGAGAACTCATTCGTACATGTTATTTATGCGCATGACCTTGTTCTCAGCATTCTGCTATCCTCCCCGTATGGCCGGGCCGGACAACCTTTGCGCCGTGATACTGGCGGCGGGCGAGTCGTCGCGGATGGGCCGCGACAAAGCCCTGCTCCCGTGGCCGCCGGACGATCCCGTCGCCGGCCAGACCATGCTTTCCGCGGGCATTCTTGCTCTCAGGCCCTTGGTACACGCGGTCATCGTTGTGGCCGGAAGAAACGCCGCCAATCTGTTTCCTGTGGCGGCAGCTTGTGGCGCATCGCTGGCGCGCAATCCGGTCCCCGAGCGCGGCCAGTTCAGCTCCATGCAGGTGGGGCTAAGCGCGGCGCTCGCGAGCGGCTGCGATGCCGCCCTTGTTACGCCCGTCGATTGCCCGCCTGTGAGCGCACGAACACTGGAGCTGCTGTGCGCATCCTTTGCTCAAGCCCTTGCGCGGGGCAAGTGGGCGGTGGCGCCAGAGAGCCATGGCCGCCATGGTCATCCGCTTGTGGCCGGCCGTGAACTGATCGACGCCTTCCTCGCCGCAGCGGCCAGCAGCAGCGCGCGCGAGGTCAAGCACGCACACGAAAAGATGATCGAGTACATCCCGGTTTCCGAGCCCCTGCTCGGCATAGACTTGAATACTCCGGAGCAGTACGCCGCGCTATCCGGCATAGCCGGTAAGGGCGGGTAAACAACCTTGGCGCCAGCGCAGCGATCCACGGGAGGACCGTCCTACGATTTGCCGGCCGCGCGAACCAGCGCCGCCTTGAGCGCATCGAGGGCGAGCTGCACGGCGTGCGAAGACGCCGGAGGCAGGCCACCGACGGAGCCTGCCAACTGCTCCTGACTCAGCCGCCGGGCATCGTCGATCGTCCGACCGCGCACCAGCTCGGTGAGCGCGGACGCGCAGGCCATGGAAGCAACACAGCCCTTTGCCTGAAAGCCAATCCCTGCAATCCGCCCGTCAGTCAGCTTCAGAGTGAGGCGCAGGATGTCACCACACGCAGGGTTCTCAATGCGCACATCAGCGTCCGCGCCGGCTACCTCTCCGGCGTTGCGCGGATGCTCAAAGTGGTCGAGAAGTTGAGCGGAATACATGCGGCCCACCTAAGCGCCCGCTGTAGAGGCGGAGATCAATCCGGAGCCTGCGCCGCGGCCTGTGTCTGCCGCAGGGCCATCATCTCCGTCACCAAGAACAGGTCGGTGAGCAAGGCGCGAAGGTGGATGGAGGCGTTGAGGTTGTCGATCAGTTGCGAACTAATGACGGGCTGAGCCAGCACCAGATCGACGGCCGCGGCCGCGTTTTCGGCATCCCGCGCCAGCACGGCGAAGAAAGCCTCGTAGCGTTCGGCGGGCTCAAGCCGCTCCTTCCCGATGGCCGCTGCACAACACGCTTTCAGGTCGCGGATGGCGGCCAAGGCGCCGCGGAGATGCTGCCGCAATTGCCGGCCCGCATCGCTGGCTTCGTCGCTCGAGAGGCCCCGCGCGGCGTAAGAAAGCGTGAACTCGTAACACTCTTCAATCGTTTCGCAACGTAATTCGATCTCAGTCGGCATCGCTTGCGGCCAAACCCCGTTTTTCTTGGGATGCTGATGCCTGGCCCGCACCCCAGCGCGCCGGATCGTGTTCCTCGAGATAGAAGTCGCGGCTCATCCAGCCGAAGAGCATCGATTTGGTGATGGGCATCTTCTCCGGCCGCAGCCCCATGTAGACGTGCATCATCACCAGCGCCACCAGGCCGACCCCGGCCAGTCCGTGCAGCAGGTACATCAGGCCCCAGGTCATGTCGCCGAAGATGTAGGGATTGCGCGTGAAGAGGGGCGTCTCGATGCGTTTCAACATGAACACGCCGGTGCCGATCACGGCCAGGCCGGCGAGGAGGATGCAGAGATGATAGAGCTTGTTCTCCAGCGGGTACTTGGCGAAACGCTCCGGCGGCGGCGAGGGCTTGCCCCAGAAGCGCGCCAGTCTGCGCCTCATGTCGCGCAGATCGGTCTTGTCCGGCCAGATCGACCAGGGGTCCATCATGAACGAGTGGACAATATGGAAACAGATGGAGATGGTGAACACAACGCCCGCGATCCAGTGGTAGAGCACCCAGTTAAAGTGCACGCCCGCGTCGGGCAGGAAGGCCGTGAGGAGCAGCGTGAACATGGCCGCAGCCATAATCCAGTGGAAGAGGCGCGCGGCCAGCGAATGCCGGGGAATGCGCTCGGGAATCTGGCCCGGCGCAACCGCAGCCTCGTTCTTGGCAAACACCTTGTGGGGCGCGACGAAGGCCACGTACAGAGCGTGCACGATCATGAAGAAGAACCCGGCGATCATCGCCATGCCGGCCAGATACCACCCCACATGCTGGGGAATGGACTGTCCCCACGGACTTGTCATCCACTTGATTAAGCCCATGTTGCCTCCTGTACGCTCCGGCCCTCGGCAAGCCCGCTTTTGGCTTGCTGGGGCGGTTGCACGCCAGCAATGGCGCGCTTGACGAGATTGCGCATCAACGGAATCTTGAATGCGTTGAATTGCAGCGGAACCGCGCCCTTGATGGCAAGGTTGCCCGCCATTTCCCCGGTGGCCATATTGGCCGGCTTGCCCACCACCGCAGCTTCCACGGCCTTCAGGCGCAGCGGGGTTGGAGCGGCAGCGCCAACGGCGATGCGGATGCGCTGGATGGTATTGCCCGATAGCTCCATGGCCGAGGCCACGTTCATCAGCGGGAAATCCCACACGTTGCGGTCGCGGATCTTCTCAAAGTAGAACTTCTTGCCGGCCCACGCCGAGGGAATGCGGATGGCCGTAAGCAGATCGCCGGGCTGAAGAATATTGAGGTGCGTAATATCAACGTTGGGGCCGAGGAAGTAGTCCTCGGCATCCACCGTGCGCTCGCCCTTGGAGTTGCGGATCACGAACTTGGCGTCCAGAGCGATGAGCGCCGGCGCCGAATCGGAAGGATGCACGGCCACGCAGCGGTCGGCGCCGAAGATGGCGTGCTCGCGGTTGCGGCCTACGGGCGTATCGGCGAAACAGGTTTCGCCGCCAGCACGGTAGCAGGGCCAGCCACCGCGGTAGTACCAGCAGCGCGTATCCTGCGACACGTTGCCGCCCAGCGTCGCCTGGTTGCGAATCTGCGGCGCAGCCACGTGCTCCACGGCCTCGGACAGCAGACTGTAATCCTTCTTCACCAGCGGGTGCTCACTGATATCGGTGAGCGTGGTCATGGCTCCGATCTCAATGCCGTCGCTCGTGGAGCGGATACCCTTGAGTTCCTCGATCCCGCTCAGGTCCACCAGCACGCGCGGCTTCTTGATGCGGTCCTTGAGCCAGTCGAAGCTGTCCATTCCACCCGCCATCACCCAGGCGTCGCTGCCGTTCTCGGCCAATAGCCTCTGCGCTTCAGCCACGGAACTGGGCTGAAGCAAATCGAAAGCGGGCATTACATCTCGAAATACCGCCATAGCTCTCTCTCCGTTTCACATCCTCGTCAGATGTGGGCCAGAAAAGGATTTTGCATCGGGCGTCCGGCTTCATAGGACGTCAGAATAGTGTCGCAATACACGGGAAGGCGCTGGAAGATGTTGTCGCCCACCGCGTCAGAAAGTGCGCTGGTGATGGCCGAGCATCCGCCGCCCACCGGCGGCTCGCCGCAGCCGCGCGCTCCCACCGGCGTCTCCGGATCGGGAATATTGACTGCGTCCCATTGCATATCCACGGGCACATCCAGGATCGACGGGGGGTTGTTCGTATAGAAGCGCTCAGCCAGCGTAACACCCCACTGGGGATCAATCACCCACTTCTGCCCGATGGCGTGGGCAATACCCAGGGTGGAACGGCCCAGGACCTGGCCGCCCAACGCCGCCGGATGGACCACCGTGCCCACGTCGGCATTGGCAAGGAAGTCAGTGATGTAGTATTTGCCCGTTTCCAGATCCACCTCGACTTCAGCAAAGCAGGCCACGAAGGAAAAATCATTTCCGTCGTGCTTGTAGGTATCTTTTGCCGAAGCCACGAGGCCCTGACCGGCCAGCGCGGCAACTGACTGCTTGGTATAGGGATTCACTTCCGGATTCACTTCGTGGCCGTCGTAGATTCCTCCGAGCTTGATGGCGGCCTGCGCGGCCTCGGCAAAGGACATGCTTGCACCGCCGCCCTTGCGCGAGACGCGCAGGTCTGCAACCTCATAGTCTTCCGGCTGTCCACCGTGGGTTTTCGCGGCCACTTCCTTAAGTCTCTGCACGCACTCCAAGCCGACGGCGTGTCCGGCGCGGGTCATGGCGTGGATGGTCTGGCTGCCGCCGGAGTGGCAGGAGTAGGGCAAGTGCTTCGAAGTGTCGCCCCAGACAATGTCGACAGCACTCCAGGGAATATTGAGGACCTCGGCGGCGGCGCGATGCACGTCGATAAAGGCTTCAGTGCCCAGGTTGCCGATACCGGATTGAATTTGGACGCGGCCCTTGGGAGTGATGATGATCAAGCCGTCAAAGCCGATCGTTCCAGCATGGTAGCCACTCAGCGAAACGCCCACGCCGCGGACCTTGCTGCCGTTGCGCTTGGGCTGCGCCACCCGCTGGCTCCAATTAAACTGCTTGGCGCCCGCGTCCAGAGCCTGTTTGAGGAAGCAACTGGTGGTGTAGGGGCGCTTGCCGGTGCGCGGATCGGGGGGGCCGAATTCCGCCTTGCCCTCGGGACAGTTCACGCGGCGCAGAGCCACCTGATCGATGCCTAGCTTGCGCGCGGCCTTCGACAGGATAGGCTCTATGATACCGACGGCCTGCATGCCGCCGGGGGCGCTCTGAGCGCTGCGCGGAATCGTATTGGTGACCACGGTTACATTACGCCAGCGCATGGCGGGCGGCTGATAAAGCAGCGAGGTAATCTGGCCGCAGGCGCCGCCGTCGCCGTCCGATCCGTAGGCGCCGGCATCGGAGACCAGGAACATATCCAGCGCCGTGATGCGTCCGTCCTTGGCGAAACCGACCTTGGTGCGTGCCCTAATCCCCGGCCGGGCGCGTCCTATGAACATCTCATCGTAGCGGCTGATGCGCATCATCACCGGCACGTTGTTCAGTTTCTTTGAGAGCAGCGCGGGAATTACGAGGGTCAGCGCCCCAGTGATCTTGCTGCCAAATCCGCCGCCCGTATACTCGCTGATGAAGACGATCTTGTCTTCCGGCATGTGCATCCAGCGCGCAATGGCGGGAACCGTCTGCATCGTGCTCTGCGTGCCGGTGTAGAGATAGAGTTTCCCGTTCTGCCAATAAGCCATGGTGCTGCGCGGCTCCAGGCACTGGTGACTCACATCCTCGGTAGAAAAGGTTTCGTCGAGCACGAGAGCGGCATTGCTGAAGCCGGCATCGAGGTCGCCGTAGGACCACTCGTCGGGCGCGTGGCCCATGGGCAGCTTGCCTTCCTTTTCCGCGGCAAAGTCCTGTTCGGTCCACTTTAAATTGATGAGCTTTGGTCCCTTGCCCGGCTCGAAGGTCCACACGTTGCCCTCTTCGCGGGGATTGGCGCTGCCGGGCCGCAGGCTGTCCAACGGATCGACGTTGAAGGGCAGCGGCTCCATCTCAACCTCGACCGCTTCGATGGCGTTGGCGGCGGTCAGCTCGTCCACCGCGGCCACGGCAAAAATCGGTTCGCCCTGGTACATGGGCTCGTCGGCCAACGCGAGCTCGCTGAAGCGATTGGCGTGGATCAAGGTGCCGTTGTCGTTGACATAATTGGAGTGGCCAGGGATCTCCTCCGGCGTCAGGATGGCCATCACACCCGGCATCTTGAGCGCCTTTTCCGCGTTGATACGCTTGACGCGCGCATGAGGCATGGGACTGAGCGCGAGACGGCAAACCAACATGCCCTGTGCCCGGAAATCCTCTGCATATTTAGCCTTGCCCGTTACCTTCGCCACCAGGTCGTTGGTGGAGTAATCGTGCCCGATCAGCTTGTAACCTTCCCCGAAGGGGCGCGGCTTCTGGTTTTCAGGCTTGGTCAATTCAATTGCCGCCATCTCATGCCCTCCTGTTCGATCCCGCAGATGAAAGTCTGTCTGCGGGGGCCCCGGTTCCCATGTACTCCGCGCCGCGCATCAGCGCGTCGAGGATTTTCATGTAGTCCTGGCACCGGCAGAGATTACCGGAGACGCCGTATGCCAGTTCCGCGCGTGTGGGATTGGGATGCTTCTGCAAATATCCGACGGCCGCCATCGTGAAGCCGGACATGCAATAGGCACACTGGAACCCCTGCGCGTCCACAATTCCCTTTTGCACGGGGTGCAGCGTGCCATCCGCGGCCGCCAGCCCCTCGATGGTGGTCACCTTGCGCCCCCGCACCGTGTGCGTGAGCACCGAGCAGCTATAGTGCGGGACGCCGTCCAGCAGGACGGTGCAAGAGCCGCATTCAGCTCGGTCGCAGGCGACCTTGGTGCCCGTGAGGCCAAGCTTGTTGCGCAGGGTCTGGGCCAGGGTTTCCTGCTTCATTACGTCCACCCGCCGCAGCTTTCCGTTCACATTCAGAGTGATCAGCCGCTCACTGGCGCTCTTTGAAAGCCAGGGCTTGGGGCTGCTGGGAGCCAGGAACCGGTAGCTCGCCGCACCCACCACGGCCCCGCCGGCGATCACGCCCATGATGAAGCGCCGCCTGGTGATGGCCCCGGTTGTGCCTTCATTTTTATTGAGATCTTCCATCTCCGACATGGCCAACCCTCCGGATACACGGTCCTCTCATCGGATTGTTATCAAATATTCAGCTTCAGGAAACATCGCCAAGTGATCGGGATCACGATGTTGGGCCTATAGTAAGCCCAACCAAAAGGCGTTGTAAAGCCTCCTCGCCGCTCCTCGGACGTTATCTTTCAGTGAATGAACAGCGCTTCAGAGCGGGCAGAATATACAGGGCTTAAGATCTGGGAAGAAGACCAGGCATTGGGCGTCTGACTCGGGATGGCGGGCGCAAAGACCCCAGCAGCTCCGGATGAGGCCTTCACCAGTATCGATATGAACAGAATCTGGACGCTCTGCCGGGGCCTCGCTTCCGGAGCTGCCTTCCAGGCCACCTTGCTGCGGATCCACCTTCTCGGCGAGTTCCAGTACACGCCACCGGAAGGCCGGGGGATCGCGAGCCGTTCAGGTTGCGGACGCCGAGGCTCAACTCCAGCGCCAAGCTGGAACGTGCCGGACAGCCGATGGCCCTGCGCCCGCCTCGAAGCCGGGCGATCTGGAAGCGCACCATCCCTTAATCGGCACCATCTTGCATTGGATATTTCCAATTACGGCAGAGCTGGCCGCCCTGCTCCTCACCAGCCCGGCTCCCGCACTTGCGCCTACCCTCTGCCCGATCAGGAACGGGGCTCAACGCCGGGATTCAGAGTGCGGCCGCTGTTGGATCGGCGCTGCTGCGCGCAGTCGTTCGTGCCTCGCCAGGCTCACTTCCATGGCCACGTTGAAACAATCGAGAACGCGCACCGGCCTCTCAGGATCGGCTGACATCTCCAGCGGCGCAGGGGCAGTTTCGGCGGGTACGAGCCTCCCATCCTCGGCGGCCGCGGGCTGAATCCGGGCGAGCCACTCAGCCGGAATGTGAAGCCCGACGCCTTGGGCCGCATCCGGCCGACTACCCATCATC
>JAKABE010000131.1 GCA_021801945.1 Acidobacteriota bacterium | reverse complement strand
ACTCCTTACTACTTGTAGACCGACCAATTAGCGCTGGGTGAGACTGTCCGTTCATCGTACCTGCCTACGCAGATCGATTTGGGATTATGAATACTTGCAACTATTCGAGAAAAAATAGCGGGAGTCGGATTACCATCTGAACCAAGGACTGAAACCGTAAAAAACAGGGGGGCGATATGAGAAGGGACCTCAACCGGAGAGAACTGATTCAGGGCCTGGGTGCAGCAGCGGCGGGAATGTATCTCGCGCCAGGCCGGGTTTTTGCTTACACAACCGCTCCTACAGCGCCTGTCGCTGTCGCCAGGTGTTCCAACTACGGGCCGGAAGTGGTCACAACTCTTGCCACGATGTTCGATCAACTGGGTGGCTTGCAAAAGCTGGTCAACGGCAAAACCGTGGCGATCAAGATCAACGTGACGGGCAGTTCCACGCAGCGCTTCGACGGCATGACACAGGGGCAAACCTACTGGGTGAATCCACACGTTTTGAGCGCCACGGTTCACCTGCTAGGCAATGCTGGAGCACGCCGTATACGGCTGCTCGAAAGTCCAACCTCATCGAAGGCCCATACGCTTGAGGAGTTTCTTTCCCAGGCCGGCTGGCGGGTCTCGGATTTCACCAGTGCCGCCTCTGGCGTCGAGCTGGAAAACACGAACTTCGCAGGTCCCTCAAAAAAGTACACGCGGTTTTGGGTCCCCGGCGGTGGTCTGTTGTTTCAAGGCTACGATCTGAATCGCTCCTATAAAGATTGTGATGTCTTTGTCTCGCTTGCCAAGCTGAAGGAGCACAGCACCGCCGGCCTGACGGGAGCAATGAAAAACCTGTTCGGGATTACCCCTACCACCATCTACGGCGAAACCGCCGGCGTGGATGAGCCGAGTCGGGAGGCAGGTGGAGCACGGGCCATGCTGCACAACGGCAACCGCCAGCCTTCCCGGAGCGCGCTGCCAGAGCTTGACCCGCATTCGCCGCGCGACCCCGGCTATCGCGTCCCGCGGGTGACCGTCGATCTGGTAGCGGCGCGGCCCATCCACCTGAGTATTGTCGATGGCATTGAAACCGTAGCGGGCGGCGAAGGTCCGTGGGTAAAAAGGATGCGGGCGGTTCCTCCCGGTTTGCTGATTGCGGGCACCAATTGCGTCACCACCGACGCTGTTTGCGCCGCGTTGATGGGCTTCGATCCGATGGCCGACCGGGGCACGCCTCCCTTTGAACACTGCGACAACACGCTGAAGCTGGCCGAGGAACAGGGGATTGGCACGCGCAACCTGAAGCGCATTGAAGTGATCGGACTTCCGATCGCCAAAGGCCGGATCGAATTCCGCAAAGTATAGAGATACGCGTAAGCCAGCTCGGGCTCTGGGCGACCGCTTCAGGTACACGTTGGTCTGGGAGATGCCAGCACTAGCTGAACAGCGCGTCATCCCACGACTGCGGTTCGTCCCACATCGGCGTGGGTTCGAAGTATCCTGTTCCCGGCTTCAGATGGCGCTTCACCTCGTCGTCGTTCAGGATCACGCCCAGGCCGGAGCTCTCCGGGACCTTGATGAAACCCTTGTTGACAATCGGCTTTTCAATTCCTGTCACCAGGTCCTGCCAGAAGGGCACATCCAGGGAATGGTTCTCGAGCGCGAGGAAGTTCCGCGTTGCGGCGGCGCAGTGAACGGACGCCATGCATGACACCGGGGTTCCCGCGAAATGCATCGCCATGGGTACGCCGTAGCGGAAAGCCATGTCGCCGATATGGTGAGTTTGCAGAATGCCGCCTGAGGTAGCCAGGTCGGGATGAATCTTGTCGACCGCATGTTCCTTGCAGAGCGTCTCGAAGTCTGAAAATTTGTAAATATCTTCTCCGGTCAAAATGGGAGTGGGACTGGCTTGCTGAATCTCCTTCAACAGATCCGTGTAGTACCAGGGAATAACATCCTCCATCCATTCCAGATTGAATTTCTCGTACGCCTTGCCCAGGCGAATGGCAGACTTTACGCCAATATGGCCGAGATGATCCATCGACAAGGGCATGTCATAGCCGATGTTATCTCGCACCGCGGCAACATACTCGCACAGCCGATCTATGCCTTTGTCGGTGACTTCGGTGGCGAGAAAAGGATGAGGTTGCTCGTGCAACTCCCACTTGTCCTGACCGGCAGGCCGCATCACCATGCCCGGCATTCCATCTAAAACGTTGATGCCCAGATCCATCTTCATCCAGGTCAGGCCCATCGCCTTGCGTTCTTTGGCGCGCAGCCCGTACTCTTTCGGGTCCAGCGATTCCGTGGTATCCGCGTAGATGCGGATCGAATCGCGCCACTTGCCGCCGAGCATCTGGTAGACAGGAATGTTGTAGACCTTGCCTGCAATGTCCCAAAGCGCCATCTCGACCGCGCACACACCACCGGCCTGGCGGGCGTTGCCGCCAAACTGGGCAATCTTCTGAAACAGGAAATCAATGTTCAGAGGATTTTCGCCGACAATGCGGCTCTTCAACACCATTGCGTACTGCGGACCGGCGGCATCGCGCACCTCGCCGAGGCCGTAGACGCCTTGGTTGGTGTCGATGCGGATGAGAACGCAGGGGCTTGGACCCGGTTTAACGACGACCGCATAGCGCATGTCTGTGATCTTCAAAGCCGATGGGCTGGAGGCTGGATTCACGTTTTTGATTGCAGGCGCTGCGGCCTCTGCAGTCCGGCCAAGAGCGCTGCCGGCCAGCACTGCCAACGACGATTTGAGAACGCTGCGACGGTTGTAGCTGGACCTGCCCTTGCCAGAATTGCTCATAGATTCTATCTCTCCTAACTTTGCAATCCATCCTACTACCACGCCGGCTTGGATCGAGCCTGCCTGGACGCGGAGACGAGTCTGTGGAAGAATTCAAGGCGCAAACAAAATGCAATTCATGGAGCCGTCAATGACGAAGCCCGATCTCTCGCGAAGAAGTCTGATCAAGGGCCTGGTAGCGACAGCCCTGGCGCCCGCGTTGCTCAGGTTCGCGGCCTCCGCACAGGCTCAGGAGAAGCCATGGTGGCTAGGCGATGGCATGCCGCAGGAGAGTGCCGATACACCTAAGATTGCCTGCGGCATCAATCTTTCCGGCGGCGTTACAGACGCTGCCATTCGCGGTGTTGTGCAGTTGGGTGTGTATCACGTGCTGAGCGGCGGTCCGGCGCTCCCCTGGAGGGCGAGCGATCTAGAGCTCCTGGTCGACAAGCTCAAGGCAAACGGTGTGACACTGGGCAACCTGATGATCGACGGCTTTCCCAACACCGTCTATGGCCGGCCGGGGCGGGACGAGGAGATCGAAAAAGTCAGGCAGTCGATTCAGGCCGCGGGACGGGTGGGCATCCCGGTCGTCGAGTATAACTTTTACGCGCACCGGGCCATGGAAGGTTATTACGAAGAAGTGGGCCGTGGCGGCGCCGGATTGACAGGCGCGGACTACGACCGGATGAAGGACCTTCCGCCGCTCCCCGCTGAGGGCGCGCACACCCTGAGCGAGATGTGGGCCAACATCACTTATTTTCTCAAGGCTGTGATACCGGTTGCGGAAAAAGCGAACGTGCGGATGGCCCTCCATCCCAACGATCCGCCCTTCCCACTCAGCCGCGGTTCACAACAGATCATGGCCACGCTGGACGGGTGGAAGCACCTGATCACGATTGTCGATAGCCCGGCCAATGGGATCACGTTTGATTGCGGGGTCACCAGGGAAATGGGCGAGGACCCGGTCGCGGTCTGCCGCTACTTCGGCTCCAGAGACCGCATCAACCACGTGCACTACCGCAACCCCCATGTCGCCAAGCCCTACGTGAAATACGACGAGGGTTTCATCGACGAAGGCGACGTGAACATGTTCGCGGTGATGCGGGAACTGGTGAAGCTGAAGTATTCGCGCGAGCTCTATCCGGAACATCCGCGCGCCCTTGACTATGACCGCGCCCGCGGACCGATTCACGGTTATCCCGGCGGCGGTGGTTATACCGGGGACGTGTATGACATTGCCTATGCGAAAGCCATGCTGCAGGCCGCCCTGGAAGTCGAAAAATCCGGCTGATTTCTGGTATTTCGCCAACCTAATGCGAAACCTCTACCGGCATCCTTCGCCGTTACTGCTTGATCACTGTACCGTCCGGGAGACGAATCTCTCCCCAGCCGCCATTCAACCGGCTGGCCGTAAACGGAGACTTAGCAGCCTCCTTCTCGTCAACCTCAATTCCCCATCCAGGCTTCTCGCTTGCCCACAGATAGCCGTCTTTCATCTCCGGGCATCCTTGAAAAATCGCCTGCGTTCGCTCATTGAAGGCCGAGTACTCCTGAATGCCGAAGTTGTAGCTCACCAGGTCCAACGTGACGTTGGCCATATGCCCAACCGGCGAAACATCACCGGGGCCGTGCCATGCGGTTCTCACGCCAAACTGTTCGGCGAGGATTGCAATCTTGCGTCCGGGACTGAATCCACCTACTTGCGAGAGATGCACGCGGATGTAGTCGATCAGTCGTCCTTCAATCAGCGGCTGCCATTCATGCGGGTTATTGAAGAGTTCACCCATGGCGATCGGGGTGGCGCAATTCTGCCGGATCTGCTGGAAGTAACCCAGATCTTCCGGTGAAAGCGGGTCTTCAAGAAAGAACATTCGATACTGCTCGGCTTCCTTGCAAAACTGCACTGCCTCATTGGGTGTCAGACGCTCATGCATGTCATGGAGCAACTCGACCTCGTCGCCCAGTTCCCGGCGGCAGACATCAAGCAGCTTCAAATTGCGGCGCATGGCATAGGCAGGCTCGAAGACCGGCTGATCGTGGAGAGCCTGCGGGCGTTTGTCACTCGACTGTGCCGCGCCATAGCCTGCCATCCCGGGAAGCTCCACCTGAACGCGCACGTGACGGAAGCCTTGGTCCATGTACTTCTTTGCGCTCTCGACCACATCCTGAAACTCAGCGCCGCTGGCGTGGGCATAGCAATCGACGGCCTCGCGACATTTCCCGCCGGCGAGCTGATAGACGGGCATTCCGGCTTGCCGCCCCTTGATATCCCAGAGTGCCTGATCGATGCCGCTGAGAGCATTGTTCAGCACGGGGCCGTTCTTCCAATAAGAGCTGTCGTAGCAGGACTGCCAGATGTCTTCAATCCTGTCGGTTGTCTTATTCAGCAGGAAGGGCTTGAGGTACTTTTCAACCGCGGGCTTGACTAGGTCCGCCCGCTGCGTAAATGTGGCGCAGCCGTAGCCATAAAGTCCGGGCTGATCCGTGGTGATCTTGACCACCGTCAAGCGGGCACCGTCGGGTTCGCATTCAATCACGCTGATATCTTTGATCCGCGGCTGCGGGGTTCCCCGCGTGGCGCGCGCAACCTGTTCCTCTGCTTCCACGTAGCGGGGAACAAGGGCGAGCATCCCCGATCCTGCGATGATCTTCAAAAAATCACGCCGATGTGGGTACATTTCTCAGCCCCCCGCAATTCACTCTACAACCTCGTAAGGCATAAGCCAAAGAAGTGAATCCCAGCAGGGTTTATCTTCAGCTTTCAAGGCGACGAGCCAGTTTACCACCAGGTGTCAGGGCTGACTCCGCATCTTGCATCCGTTCTTATCCCCGAGGTCGATCAAATGGGTGGCGCGTCCGCTGCCCAAACACACTGTCAATTCCTGAACGTAAAGAGGGCATACAGGTAATGCATTATGAGCACCACCTGTTCTAACCTCTGTTTATGAGTAGACGGGGGCGTCTTCGCAAGGACACCGATTACGAAACTCGTTTTCGGTGTGCCGGTGGCATCGGCATTCTTCGCGAAGAGGTTTGGTCAATGAAAAGGCTGAAATGGTTCGATACAATCTTGCCCTGCTCTTGCCGCATCGGTTCAGTGCCGACAAAGGGCGCGTACTCGGCTTCGATAACGCACATGGTACCCATGAACGCCATTACACGGGCGAAGTGAAGCCGGTAAAGTTTCGAGGATATCTGGCAACAGCAAGCGCTTCTATCGAAATCCTGAGGTGCTCAGGAGAAGCTATGAAGACTAAGGTGTTTCACGACGGATTTGAAGGTCATGTACGACGCTCCCTGGAGCGTGCCGCGAAGCGGGAAAAGGGGAGCGGATCGAGGCTTCGTGAGCAGGTCAATCCCGGACATGAGTCGTGCAGATTGTCGAGCCTGTCGCACAGCGGTTCGAGATGCGCATTGCCGATTACGCACGCAGCGAACCTTTCGCACTCTGCTCCCACTCTTGAAGCATGCGGTTGCCAATATCGGAGAAATCAGTGTGCTCATTGATGTACACCCGCATCTCCTCAGCCGTGGACATCAGTGCAGCATCCACACGTTCTAGAATCGCCCTCACGCGTGCTGGCGTGCTTCCTATTGCAAAAAGGAGAACCCCCGGCTTTGCCGGGGTGGCAGTAGAAGTTTGACAGTTCCGGGAGTATGCCTTTCCGCATTACTGTGAGCATAGCCCGAGCCATTTGGATCACATGGCTTTTGCTGTTGCGGTTGCCTTTGCTTTCAACGGTTGCGAAAAGGCCCCTTTGAGGGGCCAGCAACCGTAAAGCCTCCGGCTCTGCCGGAGGATACTTATTTCGACCTGGCCCTTTCCGCAAATCCGCAGGCAATGGGCCCACTGCTCAACATGGTTGACGTGTCGCATGTCCTCGTGGGCACTGACTTTCCCTTCGCGCCTCCAGCAAGCGTCGCCGCCGTCGTTCAAGGGGTCGCCGCTTCGTCGTTGAGCGCGTACAGCATCAGACAGATTCAGCGCGAAAATGCACTCGCCCTGGTCCCGCGTCTCGCTGAATCGTGACCGCGAATCCGCTAAGGCAGTGTATATAAATATTCAGGATTTTCCCCACTTTTTGAGCGACGGTGTGGATAACCCTTTGTAAGCGAGGGGATTACAGCACGAGAGAAGTGGGAGGGGACGGAATCCGTGGTAGAAGGGATTTTCGACCAAGAAAATTCATTCGCCCGGAGACGCCCCCGATGCAAGATAGCAAACTACGTTCGCGACTGAAAGCGCAGTTAACGAAGTTCTCCACGGAGCTATGTGACGGGCTCAGTCGTCCGCAGGAGAAGTTCGTCGCGCAGATGCTGTTCGGCATCCAGGCCAGCCAGGATGTGAAGCTGAGTAACATCGCCCGTAGCCAGAACGAAGAGATTCTCCTGATCAAGTCGGAGGACCGTCTGTCGCGCAATCTGAAGGCGGTGGAGTTGGAAGCGGCACTGACAACCAAGTTAGTCGAGATGGCCAGCCTGCGCATTCAACAAGACACGGTGCTGGCGCTGGACCTGAGCGATCCGCCGCAGCGGACAAAGAGTATGCCCGGAAGATGGAGTACCTGGCCCCGATCCACGACGGCAGCACCGGCCAGGTGCATCCCGGCTACTGGCTGGTGGACGTGACCGGGGCCGAGGTGCGAGGCAGCGAGATCGTGCCCCTGTGCCAGAAGCTATTCTCGGCCGAGGCCAAGGAGTTTGTGAGCGAAAACGCGGAGATTCTTTCGCTAATCGATCGCATCCGCGCGCACACTGAGAAGCGCGGCATCTGGACCATGGACCGCGGCGGCGACCGCAAGAAGCTGTTGGAAGCCTTGCTGGAAAGGCATTTGCGCTTTGTGATTCGCTCCACCGGGGAGCGCACGGTCATCGACCGGCGCGAGTGGCCTTTGGTTGCCGACTGCGCCACCAGGTGCGGATCGTGAAATTCAGGACGGCAAGGAGAAGGTCTACGAGTTACGCTACGGCACCGACCCCATTCGTCTTCCTGGGCGGGAAGAGAAGCTCTGGCTGGTGGTCATTGTCGGCTTCGGCGAGCAGCCCCTGATGCTTGTCACCAACCTCGGTCTGCGAGCGCGGGACTCGGAAAGCCTTTGGCGGACAGTCGAAACCTATCTGACCAGGTGGAAAATTGAGGAAACCCACCGCTTCGTCAAACAGAGTTACAACCTCGAAGATATCCGTGTGCTGAAGTATCGGCGGTTGAAGAACTTAGTTGTGTTAGTGACGGCGGCGGCTTACTTCGCCGCCACCTTCCTCGGACAACAGATG
>JAKABE010000130.1 GCA_021801945.1 Acidobacteriota bacterium | reverse complement strand
GCCTTCTTGGCCGCAGCCTTCTTTGCCGGAACCTTCACCGCCTTTTTCGCGGCCGGCTTCTTCTTGGCGGGCTTCTGCGCCGCCGGCTGTACTACGGGCTCCTCCACAATGGCAACCACCAGGTCCTTGGCCAGCACCTCTTCGTCGTCGTCCGAGGTGGTAAGTATGCCAATGCCCTCGTCCTCATCTTCCTCATCCGCGAAGTCTGTCAGCTGATCGGGGTCAAACTCCTCGGGCTCATCTGTCGGGTTGCCGTTACTCATCGCATACATCTTAACTTCGTCATCCATCCCATTGCCTCCGGCGGCTACAGCAGTTCTGGAGTTGCTCTCCCAGGAGGGCCCACTGCGGGGGTTGTCAACGGGCTCAACCCTCAATCGGGCACGGAAACTCGGGAACCGATCTTGCCGCTGTCTTGCTTCTGTTGGTCGCTTCGCGCAACGGAGCTTCCTGCTCCGATTGCGATATACATGCGTAGTTATAGCTTGCGCATAAAGAGCGACAAAATACAAGTCTAGAATGAGGTCCCCGCGCTTTTTTACTTCTGCGGGAAGACCGGACCACGGTTGAGAAGCTGGCGGTCCGGCCGCGTCGGACGCCCGAGGCAGTTCCGGCACAAGGCGCAGCATCCTTACCGGGAGCCGGAAGCGCCCTTTCCCCGTCTAGGAGACGGATCGGCTGAGCGGGCTCCGGTTTCCCTGTGCTCAGCCACTTCGCTGCGCCCCTGCACACGAGCCGGGTCGGCCACATACAAGTGGCGGCCCGCCCGGACCTCCGAACCGTGGATCCCGTTCCATCGACGCAGATCGTCGATCGAGACGCCGAAGTGGCCGGCAATGGCGCTCAGCGTATCGCCCCGGCGCACGGTGTACACCCCTGTACCCACCGGAGTCACGCCTTCTTCGCGGCTGGCGGCCGTTGCGGTTGTAGAGCCGCGCTGTCGATAGCCGGCCGAGCGCACTCGCACCCGCTCCGGAGCGGCCACGTACAGGCGGTGACCCGCCCGGATCATCGTGCCGTGGATCCCGTTCCAAATCCGCAGCTCGCTCACCGAGACCCCGAAGCGGCGGGCAATGCCGCCCAGCGTATCGCCGTTGCGCACGACGTAGAACCGGGCGCCCACCAGAGCTTCGTTCTCGTAGTGCACCGGAACCACCAAGGCCGTCGCATCCGCCAGGCTGGCGGACTCCTGCATCTGGTTGGCGCTCGCCAAAGCGGCCTCCGGCACATGGTACTCACGCGCCACCGAAGCCAACGTGTCGCCTGCCTTCACCGTGTGGTAGCGCCACATTTCGCGCTTGTCTTCGGGAATCAGAGCGATGTGTTCGTTGTAGAGCGTCGCTGTCCCCGCCGGCAGGTGAAGATCGAAAGGGGTGTCCGGCGGCGTAACGGAACGCAGCAGGCTGGGGTTCAGCGCCTCCAGCTCGCTGACCGGCGCGCCCACCAGATCCGAAACCAAGCGCAGATTGACGGAATAGTTGATGGTCACCGTGTCGGTGAGCACCGGAGGATCGAGCGTAATGTCATCAAAGCCATACTGCTTGGGATGGTTGGCAATGATGATCGCCGCCAGAATCTCCGGCACGTAGTTCTGGGTTTCAGCGGGCAACTCGTGGCGCTGGTAAAGCTGCCAGAAATCGGCGTAGCCGGTCTTGGCCACCGCGCGCTGCACGTTGCCCGCGCCCCAGTCGTAGGCCGCCATGGCCAGGTACCAGTCACCCAGTTGGTCGTGGAGAAACTTCATGTAGCGGGCGTAGGCCAGCGTGGATTCCTCGGGATCGAAGCGCTCGTCCACATAGCGGTTGCGTGCCGGGCCATAGGCGCCGTGCGGCATGAACTGCCACATCCCTCCTGCGCCGGAGCGCCAGTTCACGGCCCGCGGCTGAAAGCCCGATTCAGCCACGGCCAAATAGATCAGGTCCTGCGGCAGACCCTCTTCCGCCAGAATGCGCTCGATCATTCCCTTATACATTCCCGCGCGTTCGAAGGCGTGCAGCAGGGTGTTGTGACCCTTTTCCGTGTAGGCGAAGAAGTTGATGTAGGCGGCCACATATTCGTTGACCACCAGGGGAAGATCGGACTTAGTGGTGGCCAGATCTGCCCGGGCCTTGGCCATCAGATTGGGGTCGACTTTGAAGGTCACATCGTTGGCCACATCGGCAGGCGAAGGCTCCACGTTGGCCACGAAGCCGTTGCCTTGTTTCAGGGCTTCCATCTCCAGATTGCTTACCTTGTCCACGATGCGCTCGAACTCCGCATCCAGCTCGGGAGTGCCCTTGATGTCAATGCCCGAGGTGAGCATCATGTCTATGGCGCGGTCAAATTGTGTTTTGGCCTCCGGCAATAATCCCTGGCGATAGTCAGCGTCGCCGGCCGCATAGGCCACGTTCACCTGCTGGATCAACTGCCGTACGCGTTGCTGCTCGGCGGCGGAGAGTTTGGCCTTCGCCGCTGCCGCGGCTGGTGCAGCGGGCGTCTCCTGCGCGGCTGGCGCCATGGCCTGTGGCGCGACTTTCGCGGCGCTCTTGGACCGCGAAGGCCCGCAGCCCTCCACAAACAGCGCCAGCAGGAGGCAGCCGCACATCAGAATCGATTTCCAGTGCATACAATTCAACAGACAATTCCACTTAGCGCAGGAAAAAGCACGAAGCTCAACGCCATCTCCCGCGTGGTCTTACGCCGCATCAACACGGACCCTGGTTGGCCATCGCATCAAGCTGTGCGCATGCCATCTGCTCGTCGCTCCGGGTGGTCGCGCCATCGCAGACACTCTCTCGATGATAAGCTATGCCATGGAGGCCCGCCACGGCGGGGCGGGCGCGCAGAATCCGCGCATCGCATTCCTTCCATCAGCCCTCCTATGAACGCCCGCTTTCTTCGCAACTTCGCCATCATCGCCCACATCGACCACGGCAAGTCGACACTCAGCGACCGTTTGCTGGAGCTGACCGGCGCGGTCACCGGACGCGAGATGCAGGCCCAGATCCTCGACGACATGGATCTGGAGCGCGAGCGCGGCATCACCATCAAGGCCCACGCCGTGCGCATGATGTACAAGGCCCACGACGGCGAAACCTACCAGCTCAACCTCATCGACACGCCCGGCCACGTCGATTTCAGCTACGAGGTCTCGCGCTCGCTGGCCTCCTGCGAGGGCGCGCTGCTGGTAGTGGACGCCAGTCAGGGAGTCGAGGCCCAGACGCTGGCCAACGCTTATCTCGCCATCAACCACGGCCTGGAAATCATTCCCGTAATCAACAAGATCGATCTGCCCTCGGCCGACGTGCTGCGCACACAGGAGGCCATCGAGCAGGCTGTGGGCCTGGACGCTACCGACGCCATCCCAGTCAGCGCCAAGACCGGCCAGGGCGTGCCCGATGTGCTGGAAGCCATCGTGCACCGCTTGCCGCCGCCCAAGGGCGATCCTGACGCGCCCCTCCAGGCATTGATCTTCGACTCCTGGTTCGATGCCTACCGCGGCGTCATCGTGCTGGTGCGCGTCATGCAGGGAACCATGCGCAAGGGACAGCGCATCCGGTTGATGTCGAACTCCAGATCCTACGAGATCGAGTCTATGGGCGTGCTTTGCCCCAAGCCGGTGGAGATCGGCGAGCTCTCCGCCGGCGAGGTGGGCTTCTTTGCGGCCACCATCAAGAACGTAAGCGACACGCGCATCGGCGACACCGTAACCGACGACGCGCAGCCCGCCGCCGCGCCCTTGCCCGGATTCGAAGACATCAAGCCCATGGTCTTCGCCGGGCTTTATACGGTGGACGCCCACGAGCACACGCTGCTGCGCGACGCGCTCGAGAAGCTCCGCCTCAACGACTCCTCCTTCTTTTTTGAGCCGGAGAGCTCCGTTGCCCTGGGCTTCGGCTTCCGCTGCGGTTTCCTCGGCCTGCTGCACATGGAGATCATCCAGGAACGGTTGGAGCGCGAGTATGAGCTGGACCTCATCACTACCGCCCCCGGCGTCCGCTACCGCATCACGCTGACCAGTGGCTCGGAGATCGAAGTCGATAACCCCTCGCGCTGGCCCGAGCCCGGCCACATCCAATCCATTCACGAACCCGTCATCACCGCCAAGATCCTCACCAACGAAGAGTACGTCGGCGGCATCTTCAAGCTGGTGGAAGAAAAGCGCGGCAAGCAGATCAACTTCGAGTACGTGACGCCAACGCGTGTCATGCTCACCTACGAGCTGCCGCTCAACGAGATCGTGCTCGACTTTTACGACCGCCTCAAGTCCGTCTCGCGCGGCTATGCTTCGCTCGACTATCAACTGGCCGGCGAGTGGGAATCGCCCATGGTCAAGCTCGATGTGCTGGTCTCCGGCGAACCGGTTGATGCGCTTTCCATCATCGTCCATCGCGATCACGCCTACGAGCGCGGACGCGCTCTGGTCTCCAAGATGCGTGAGCTGATTCCGCGCCAACAGTTTGAGGTCGCCATCCAGGCCGCCATCGGCGCCAAAGTCATCGCCCGCGAGACCGTCAGTCCGCTGCGCAAGAACGTCCTAGCCAAGTGCTACGGAGGCGACATCACCCGCAAACGCAAGCTCCTGGAAAAGCAAAAAGAAGGCAAAAAGCGCATGAAGCGGATCGGCAAGGTCGACATTCCCCAGGAAGCCTTCCTGGCCGTGTTGCGGGTGGGCGAAGAGCAGAAATAGCCGTGCAGTGACAGATCGATTAGAACTTTAGTTACTAAATTTTCATCTGCGGCTGTGGAAACCTCCGTCAGCCTGCGGGCAGACTACTGGCAGCCAGTTTGCAGTAGCAGGATCTGCCCATCCATCATTAATTTATTGATAAATAAAAACTTATCTCCAAGAACAGCATCCCTCACAGGCCGACAAGGAGATTATTCCGTCTCTCGGCACATCATTCCAGAAAGAAATCCACATTTTTTTCCACCGGGAGGGCAGCTCAAGACCCGCCTCCCTGGAAGCCAAGTGAACGATTCCTCCTGTCGCCGGCGGGGGCCGCGGCAAACAGGGAACAAGCCCAACCCGCGGAGCTGATTCCGCGTTGCAGCGAAGTTTAGTGTGCTCCGGCGCGCACAGCAGGCACGGCATGCACCCCAGGTTGGGGCAGGGGCGCGGCAGGAGGCAGGTTGGAGCCCGATTGTGGCGGCGCGGGGATGCCCGACTTCGCATTATAGGCGTCAATCACCGCCTTGGTGATATTCGCGGCAGCGGTAGCGTAAAGTACCGGCGATTGCTGCTGCGAGAAGTCCAGTACCAGCGTGTAGCCGTGTTGCTTGGCGTACGTCTCCATCGCGTCGTAGACCTTCGCGGCCAGGCTGGTGTAAAGGTTCTGCATAGCCGTCTGGAAGTCGCTCCGGGCATTCTGCGCGGAGCGGTCCAGTTCCGTCTGCTTGTTTTGGATGTCCCTCGATAGGTTGGCTCGCTGTACCGCCGTCAGGGTGTTGGCCTGCGCCTGTAACTGCTTTGTCTCGGCCTGGATCTGATCACTAAGTGTCTTGAGTTGCGCCTGCTGCGGCGCGAACTTCTGCTCCAGGTCGGAGAAGTCCCGCTGGCCTTCGTTGGTTTGAGCCACGGCTACTTGAAAGGCGATGACCGCAACCTTCGTTCTTGGAGCCGATGCGGCTGCCGCAGCAGCCGGGGACTGGGCATTGGCGCTCAGGAGCAGCCCTGAGGCCGACAAGACAACAATGGCAAGCGCGCGCTTCATCTGGATCCAATAACTCCTTTGTAAATCCCGTGCAAATGATCAACGTGCAGGGCGTTCTCACAGTATAGGCCCCACATCGTGGGCATCACGCCCTCTGCGCCGGCGAGGAGCTTGAAATCTTCGCCCCTTCCAGTCACGGCGGCAGTTCTTACTGCCTTTGGCACAAGCGGGGCAGTCGCACTCAACCCCATGTACCGGGCCTACGCTGTGCCCCGCCGAGCTTTAGTGCGCAGCGGTATGTGCGGTGGGCGCCGCAGGCACGGCTTGTTCGCCGGGTTGCGGCAGGGGCGCCGAGGGAGGCATGTTCGCCCCCCCTGGGGGCGGCGCGGGAATGCCTGACTTGGCGTTGTAGGCGGCAATCACTGCGTTGGTGATATTCGCGGAGTCTGCGGCATATAACACGGGGGATTGCTGCTGCGAAAAGTCCAGCACCAATGTGTAACCGTGCTGTTTGGCATACGCTTCCATTACGTCATAAACCTTGGCCGCCAGACTGGTGTAAAGGTTTTGCATGGCCGTCTGGAAGTCGCTCTGAGCGTCTTGCGCAGAACGTTGCAGCTGCGTCTGCTTGTTTTGGATGTCCCGGGTTTGATTGGCGCGTTGCACATCCGTCAGAGTGCTGGACTGCGCCTGCAATTGCTTGGTCTCGGTCTGGATCTCATCGCTCAGGGCCCTGAGCTGCGCCTGCCGCGGCGCGAACTTTTGCTCCAGATCGGCCAAGTCCCGCCGGCCTTCGTTGGTTTCAGCCACGGCCGCCTGAAAGGCTATGACGGCAATCTTCGGTGCCGGCGAGGACGAGGCTGTCGAGGTCGTTGCCGCAGCGGCTGCGGGTTGGGCAGCGGCGCTCAGGACCAACCCCGAGGCCAACAAAACAACGAATGCAAACGTGCGCTTCATCTGATTCCTAAACTCCTTCGAAAATCCCGTGCAGATGCCCATCGTGCAGGGCGACTTCATCGTGTACGCGCCCATCGTGACGGCGTGACGCCCTCTTGGTCTCTCCATGAAACCCGCTTCCCAGCGGCAGCGGGCAAGCCGCACACGAACGCGTTAAACTCCTCTAAACATCATTCCATCACTGTCTCTTGAGTAAAACTCCGCGCTGACCGGCACGGAGGCAAGAAAAGACACAGACGGTGACGTCATCATCAGCCACTGGCGATTATAGGGGCGGTGAAGAAAGCCAGTCAAACTGCCAAGCGGGCACTTAGCTCGCCCGCCGGCAGCATCGTGCGCCGAGTCTCGTGCGGAATTAGAAGCCTTCCCGCTCCAAGCCGGCCCATTCCTTTTCCCATCCCCAATTAGTGCCTCACGGCGGGAGCTGGGCTTCGCGCCGGTTTCGGTGCGGCGGCAGGGTTGGGCATCGGGGCCGCTGGCACAGCCGCCTGCGCCGGTATGCCCGACTTGACGTTGTATGCGTCCAACACGGCCTTGGTAATATTGCTCGAATCGACAGCATAGAGGATAGGCGTCTGCTGCTGGGAGGCGTCCAGCACCAAGGTGTACCCATTCTGCTTCACGTAGTCCGACATCACGCCGTAGACCTTGGCGGCCACCGATGTAAACATGCTCTGCATATCCTGCTGGAACTGGCTCTGAGCGTCTTGCGCATCGCGGTCCAACTGCTTCTTCTTAGTGTCTATGGCGCTGGCTTGGGAAGCGCGCTCGGCCGCGCTCAATGTAGCCCCCTGCCCCTGTAATTGCTTGGTCATGGTATCGATCTGGTCACTCAGCGCCTTGAGTTGTTCGCGCTGGGGACCGTACTTCTTCTGCAGATCGGCCATGTTCCGTTGAAATTCGTTGGTCTGGACGACGGCCGTCTGGAACTCGATCACGGCGATCTTGACCGGCGCGGCCAGAGTGGTTGCCGGAGCCGCAGGTGATTGGGCGGCAGCGCTCAGGACCATGCCTGACGCCAGCGTAAGAACAAATGCGAGCGGGTACTTCATGCGAATGAAAATCTCCTTTGAGACTTCGGGCGGCTCTCGAACCGCAGATCGAACTCAGGCCGATATCTTGCCAACCCCCGGCGATCTATTCGGGCCAAACCCCGCATCCCAAAAGGAACGATGGCGGACTACGACACAAACCAAAACGAGGGCGTTATCTAGCTGGAGTATAGGCGCGCCCGGCAGAGAGGTCAATCCGTTTGGCAGAACAGGGCCGACGCATCTAAATTTGGCCGGGGATCAGGTTGGCTATCATCAGGGTTGCTATATGCAACGGCCTGAGAGAGCGATGCGATGGGGATATGGAAAATCCCCTGCGCTACCTGTCGGAATTGCGCGATCCGCGAGTCGAGCGGACGCGCGAGCATCTTCTTGAGGAAATCCTGCTGATAGCCATCGCCGCGGTTC
>JAKABE010000129.1 GCA_021801945.1 Acidobacteriota bacterium | reverse complement strand
CCGGGCAGGTCAAGATGATGAACCTGACGCTGGCGATTGCCGTGCAGCAGCAGCAGGTGCAAGTTTCCGCTCAAAGCGGACCCACGATCAGCACCAGCCCCGCAAACAACACCAATACCATGGTGATGAGCGGCAAGACCCTGAATACGCTCTCGAACGATCCGACTGAGCTTGCCAACGAGTTGCAGGCGCTGGCTGGCCCTGCCGCGGGTCCCAACGGCGGCCAGATCTTCGTGAACGGATTCACGGGCGGCCAACTTCCCCCCAAGTCGGACATCGAGCGCATTATCGTGAACCGCAACCCCTTTTCGGCTCAGTACGACCGGTTGGGCTTCGGGCGCATCGAGATTATAACCAAGCCGGGCACAGACCGCTTCCATGGGGAATTTTTCGCCATGGGCAACGACAGCTCGTTTAACACGCTCAATCCCTTCACGGGATCCATCCCCGCCTACCACAGCTACATGCTCGACGGATCGGTGGGCGGTCCGATCGCGAAGAATGCGTCGTTCTTTTTCAGTGGCGAGCAGCGCAACATGCAAAATGACAACATCTACGACGCAACCGTCCCGGTGTACGATCCGACGACCAACTCCTACAGCCCGCCTCCGCCCCAGCCAGCCTATAACGACGTGGGAGGACTGTTCACTCCGGCGACCTTCTCCGACATCGTTCCGCGCCTTGACCTGCAACTGGGACAGAACAACACACTCAGCTTGCTTTACCAGTTTTACCGCGACTACAGGACCGGCAACTTGCCTGGTTCCACGAACTTACCCAGCCAGGCTTACAACACCGATTTTATCGATAACATCTTTCAGGCCGACGACACACAGATCATCAGCAACAACCTCGTGAACGAACTCCGCTTCGAGTTCCGGCACCGGAACAATACAGAGACACCAGCGAGCACGGCGCCCTCGTTCAGCGTTCCCTCCGATTTTGTGGACGGGGGCAATCTAACCCAGCTGTTTCACGCTCATGCCAATCACTTTGAGCTGCAAGACTTTACAACGCTGACCGCCGGCAACCACACCATCGAATTCGGCACCTGGCTGCGTGATAACAGCGAATCCGAGATCACCAATTCCGACTTCAACGGCAACTTTACTTTCGCGACCCTGCAGGGCTACGCATACATGCTGACAGGCCTTGCGCAAGGCAAGACGCTGGCAGAGATCAAGGCCACCTGTCCATCTAGCTACGAGGCTTGCACGCCGATCGAGCTCAGCTACACTACGGGCCCAGAGAACTTTGTAGGCAATATCTTTGACGGCTCGCTGTTCTACCAGGACGACTGGAAGGTGAAACCGTATTTCACCTTCTCGTATGGGCTGCGCTTCGAGACGGAAAACCACATCGCCGACCACGCCGATTGGGCACCGCGCTTCGATCTTTCTTACGCGATTGGCGGGCACAAAAGCGGCAAACCGCCAAGGACCCTATTACAGGCCGGTTACGGCTTCTTCTATCACCGTTTCCTCATCAACAACCTGATGAATCTGGAACAGTACAATACTGGGGCGTACGCGCAGAGGCAAACCATCATCTACAATCCCACCTGCTTCAATGCAACGAGCCTCAGCTCCATCCCCGGCGGCGTGGCCTCGTGCGGAGCGGGTAAGGCAACGCCGCCGACGGTCTATGCCATCTCGCCGCGCTACCGGTCGCCGGTCTCGGAGATGGCGGCCGTGAGCCTGGAGCAGCACATTGGCAAGGGCTCCACGGTCACCTTCACCTATCTGCACACCTACGGCGTGCACCGGCTGGTGACGCGGGACTCGAACGCCTATGAGCCGTTGCCGGGGACATTCTTCTATAACAGCACCACCGGTCCGCGGCCTAACCCCAACTATGGAGTCGTGGATCAATACTATACGGAGGGAATATACAAGGAAAACCAGATCATTGTGAACTTTAACACCACCCTTTCGCAGAACTTCAGCCTCTTCGGCTTTTACAATTACAGCGACGCTCACACCGACGGCGGCGCAGGCTCTAATCCCTCGAATTCCTATAACCTGATGCAAGACTACGGGAGTGCGATCTGGGTTCATCCTCAGTGGACATTGGTAGCGGGTCAATACACGGGCCCGTGGGGGCTTGTATTCAATCCATTCTTGATCGCGATGCAGGGCCATCCCTACAACATCACCCTCAGCACCGACCTGACCGGCGACTCTTTCTTTAACAACCGTCCCTCCTATGCGACCGTCTCCGACTGTCCATCCACATCACCGAATTACGTTCTAACGACGTTCGGGTGTCTCAACACCAATCCGCAGGAAGGCACTACGCTCCTCCCTGACGATTTGGGAAACGCTCCCCCGTCAGTGGCTTTGAATCTGCGCCTAGCCCGTACCTTCGGCATCGGGCCTAAGGTATCCGGGCCGGGCAGTACACCGCAGGGCGGACCTCACGGCCATTTCCACCTCGGTGGCCCATTCGGAGGAATGCAAGGGGGTATGTTCCGGCACACACCTGGCGTCGGGCGCAGGTACCAGCTCACTTTCAGCATCCACGCTTTGAACGTCTTCAACGACGTCAACTATGGCACACCCTTAGGAACCGTGATTCCAACACTCGATTCAGCAACCGGCCTATATGGACCCGGTTCCCGCTTCCAACAATCCACCAGCCTGGAAGGCAGGATCTTCTCCCAGGGCTCCGCGTCGCGGCGCATCTTTCTGCACGCCGAGTTTGCCTTCTGAGGGCTTTAAGGGGGGATTGAACCGGGAGCGGCCTTGCACCCCGGCCGATGACCGCATCTGTCCTTCTGCCCAATGTCGACGCGAAAAACTCAAGCGGCGGTTCCATGATGGAATCGCCGCTTTTTGCTGCAACCCTTCAGAACTCACTCGTTCCCGGCGTCCTTCTACGGCGGCTCTTCCACCTTCCAGGGAAGCACAGAGTGGAGGGTCCATCGCAGCGGATGGTTTGGCTGCCGCGAGTGCCAAAGTGGGGTGCCGCGCTGCGTTCAACGCCAACTGGGGACCCGATTTGAGGCCTGAAAGATGTCGGAAACTTAAAGACGCCATCTAGCGTCTACCTAAATGCAGATGCAATTTATCTAGCTTTCCTGAGGTTAAGTTCAAAATGATAAAGAAGCTCAGGCCGCTCGGCCTTGTGCTCGGTCCGTTCTTCTACTTTCTTTTCATGCTGGCGCCACAGGCTTCTGCACAATCGCACACCGGCACGTTGAGCGGCAGCGCCGAGGACCCCAGTGGTGCGGTTATTCCTGGCGTCAGTATCACCCTTAAAGGTAACGGCCAAGCTCTGAAGACCACATCCGGCCCGGAGGGGCAATACACGTTTCGGAATCTTACGCCCGGAGTGTATTCCATCTCCGCCACGAAAAGCGGGTTTGCTCCGCTCACCAATTCCAGTGTGACGATTGCCGCTGGGCGGGTGAGACAAATGAACCTGACGCTAGTGATCGCCGTGCAGCAACAGCAAGTACAGGTCTCGGCCTCAGCCGGGCCCTCGATCAGCACCAGCCCCTCCAACAACACCAATACCATGGTGATGAGCGGCAAGACCCTGAATACGCTCTCCAACGATCCGACCGAGCTTGCCAACGAGTTGCAGGCGCTGGCTGGCCCCGCCGCGGGCCCCAACGGGGGCCAGATCTTCATTAACGGATTCACGGGCGGTCAACTTCCGCCGAAATCGGACATCGAGCGCATCATCGTCAATCGGAACCCGTTCTCAGCCGAATACGACCGGCTAGGCTTTGGACGCATCGAGATTCTGACCAAGCCGGGAACGAACAACTGGCACGGGGAATTCTTCGGCATGGGCAACGACAGCTCATTTAATACGCTCAATCCCTTCACGGGAGCCATTCCCTCTTACCACAGCTACATGCTCAATGGAACAGTGAGCGGCCCGATCGCGAAGAATGCGTCGTTCTTTTTCAATATCCAGCAGCGCAACATGCAAAATGACAACATCTACACGGCGTTCACCCCGATCTTCGACTCGAACACCAACAGCTACAGCGTACCCACGGCGCCGAACAACGTGGGCGGACTGTTCACCCCGGCGACGCTGACGAACATCAACCCACGCATCGACCTCCAGCTGGGAAACAATAATACGCTCAGCGTGCTTTATCAGTTTTACCGCGACTACAGGACCGGCAACCTGACTGGCTCGACGAGCCTACCGAGCCAAGCCTTTAACAGCGATGTGCTCGATCATACCGTTGAGTTAGACGATACGCAGATCATCAGCGACAGTCTTGTGAACGAAACACGCTTCGAGTTCCGGCGCAGGATCACGACCGAGACGCCAGCAAGTTCGGCTCCTTCGTTTGGTGTTCCGACCTATTTTACAGATGGGGGCGATTTAGCCCAGAACAACAGCCAACATGCTAATCACTACGAGCTGCAAGACTTTACCACGCTGACCGCAGGCCAGCACACCATCGAATTCGGCACCTGGCTGCGCGACAACAGCGAGTCCCTGATCACGGATGGGGGCTTCAACGGGAATTTCAGCTTCGAGACCTTGTCGGGATACGCGTACATGCTGACCGGCCTTGCGCAGGGTCAGACGCTGGCGGAGATTAAGGCCACGTGTCCTACCGCGGACCAGGCTTGCACGCCGATTGAGCTTAGCTACACTACCGGCGCCCAGAATTTTACGGGCAACATCTTTGACGGTGCGTTATTCTACCAGGACGACTGGAAGGTGAAGCCGTATCTCACCTTCTCTTACGGGTTGCGCTTCGAGACGGAAAATCACGTGGCCGACCACGCCGACTGGGCGCCACGGTTCGACCTTGCGTACGCGATCGGCGGGCACAAGAACGGCGCTCCACCAAAGACCGTGCTCCAAGCAGGCTTTGGCTTCTTCTATGACCGCTTTCTCATTCCCGAACTGATGAATTTGGAGCAGTACAACATTGGATCCCACGCGCAGAGGCAGACCATCATCTACAACCCCACCTGCTTCAGTTCTACGAGCCTGAGCTCCATCCCTGGCGGAGTGGCCTCGTGCGGATCGGGCAGCAACCCACCGCCAACTGTCTACACTATCTCGCCCCAGTACAGGTCTCCGTACATGGAAATGACTGCCCTTAGCTTGGAGCAGCACGTGGGCAAGGGCGCCATGGTCACCCTCACCTATTTGCACACCAATGGCGTGCACGAGATGGTGACACGGGACGCAAACGCCTACGAGCCGTTGGCTGGAACTACTTTCTATAACGGCACCACCGGTCCGCGACCCAATCCCAACTACGGCGTCGTGGATCAGTATTATCCGGAGGGGATATTCAAGGAAAACCAGATCATCGTGAACTTTAACGCGACCATCTCCCAAGACTTCAGCCTCTTCGGCTTCTACAATTTCAATGACGCCCATGGTGACGGGGGCTCTGCCGCTGGAGGATTTCCGTCGAATTCTTATAACCTGATGCAGGATTATGGCCGTTCGGTCTGGGTTCATCCCCAGTGGGTGCTGGTGGCCGGCCAGTATGTAGGCCCTTGGGGGCTTACGTTCAATCCATTTCTGATTGCACAGCAGGGTCATCCCTACAACATCGTCACTAGCTCCGATCTGACCGGCGACGCCTTCTTCAACGACCGCCCCGCCATCGCGAGTGCTGCCGACTGTCAAACATCCAATTCGAGTTTTGTGGAGACGACCTTTGGCTGCCTGAATACCAAGCCGCAGGCCGGTGATGTCCTCATCCCCGACGATTTAGGAAATGCCCCTCCGTCGGTAGCCCTGAACCTGCGCATAAGCCGCACCTTCGGCATCGGGCCTAAGGCGGAAGGGCAAATGGGCGGCATGCCTCCCGGCGGCCCTCACGGTCACTTCCACCCCGGCGGCCCATTTGGAGGAATGCAAGGTGGAATGTTCAGGGGTAACCCCGGCGCGGGGCGCAGGTACCAGCTCACCTTCAGTGCCCACGCCTTGAACATCTTCAACGACATTAACTACGGAACGCCATCTGGAAGCGTGGTTCCAACACTCAATCAAAGCACCGGTTTGTATGGTCCCGGTCCCCGCTTCGAACAATCCACCAGCCTGGAAGGCAGAATTTTCTCCCAGGGCTCCGCGGCGCGCCGCATCTTTTTGAACGCAGAGTTCACCTTCTGAGAGCCGTTGGGGGGAACCTAAGCCAGGAGTAAACACGGCATAGGGCAACACTTTTTCTTTTGCTGTCCGCCGAAGTGGGTTACCCCCTTCGGCGGATAGCAGTTCCATCAAGAATCCGCAGCTCTCTTCGCAACTCCAAGCACGGCATACCAAAGGGGTATGCTATGTGAATACGGCAGCTGCGGAGTGTCAGGTCCTGTCGCCGGCTACCGATTGGTCGCCTTGAAGGCGGGCGGCTGCTCCTCTGTCGCTCGATTTTCAGATTCTCGATAGCTGGTTGTGATTTGCCAGTAAGGACTGCCGGGCGGAGTGTCTGATTTTGGAACTGTGCTACAGCTTGCCATGCGTGCCATCGCAAAACGGACGGTCGCTGGTGTACTTGCATCCGCAGAGATAAACGGTCTCAGTTTTCTCGGCCTGGAATTTGACTGGGGTGAACTCGCTGCCACGATGGGTGCCGTCGCAGAAAGGCTGCTTGGCGCTGCGGCCGCAGGCGCACCAGGCATAGGTTTTGCCGGCTTCGAGTTGAACAGCGTAGGGGCCGCGTTGCGCAATCGTAGGTTCGGGCATTGGGGAACTCTCCTTGAATGGGGACGATGGAATTTTACCGCAATTCAATTTTACGCAAGGGCGCTGGGGAGATTGCCGCTGCTGGGTGCCGGGGCGAAGAGATGGCGGCAGAGGTGCCCGATTGCCCGTTCCGCTGTACAATCCCCACAAGGGCGGCAATGAACCCGCGAATCGGGAAGAGTTTGCGCGCGTCTAATTTTTAAGGTGTTTTCATGACTATATCTCGCGAAAAGAACGAGCCGCGCAAGCTGCCCATGATGCCTATCCGCGACATGGTGATCTTCCCCTATATGATGACTCCATTTGTGGTGGGACGGGAATCGAGCGTGCGCGCGCTGGAGGAAGCGCTTAACGGCGACCGGAAGATTTTTCTGGCCACGCAGCACGACGCATCGATCGACGAACCCAGAGCCAAGGATATTTACCAGGTAGGCTCGATCTGCAACATCGTGCAGAGCGTGAAGATGCCCGACGGCAACATCAAGGTGCTGGTGGAGGGGGTAGAGCGAGCTAAGAGCATTGAAGTGAACGACCGCGACGGCTTTTTTGTGGCCACAGTGCGTGTGGGCAAGAGCCAGTTCGAGATGACGCCCGCGGCCGAGCAGCTGATGCAGCGTGTGACCACGCTGTTTGAAAGCTACGTGAAGCTGCAGCAGTCGCTGAACTACGAGACCATCATCGCCAGCGTGCGCATGGACGAGCCTGCCAAGCTGAGCGATACCATCGCGGCCAACCTGCAATTGGGCATTGAGGAGAAGCAGGAGCTGCTGGCCATCTTCGATCCCGCCGCGCGTCTGGCGCGCATCGCCGACGTCCTCGACGTTGAGATCGAGAAGCTGGACCTGGACCGCAATATCCAGTCGCGCGTCAAACGGCAGATGGAGCGGGCGCAGAAAGAGTATTACCTGAACGAAAAGATCAAGGCCATCCAGAAGGAGCTGGGACGCGGCGAAAAAAGCGAGTTCGACGAGCTGCGCAAGAAGATCGAGGCCGCCGGCATGCCCAAGGACGTGCTGGAGAAGGCGACCCAGGAGTTGAAGAAGCTGGAAGCCATGCCGCCCATGTCGGCTGAGTCCACCGTGAGCCGCAATTACATTGACTGGCTGCTGGCAGTGCCGTGGAAGAAAAAGTCGAAGGAGACGCGGTCGATCGAATTCGCGGAGAAGGTGCTCAACGCCGACCACTACGGTCTGGAAAAGATCAAGGAGCGGATTCTGGAGTTTCTGGCGGTGCGCCAGTTGGTGAAGAATCCGAAGGGATCGATCTTGTGCTTTGTCGGACCGCCGGGTGTGGGCAAGACCTCGCTGGGCATGTCGATCGCCAAAGCGACGGGGCGCAAGTTCGTGCGGCTCTCGCTGGGCGGCGTGCGTGACGAAGCGGAGATTCGCGGCCACCGGCGCACATACATCGGAGCCATGCCGGGCCAGATT
>JAKABE010000128.1 GCA_021801945.1 Acidobacteriota bacterium | reverse complement strand
GCCCCAGGAGGGTGAAGTGATCTCCGTGGGCAAGGGCAAGTCCAACGACGAAGGCAAGGTCTTCCCGCTCGATGTAAAGGCCGGTGATCGCATCCTCTTCGGCAAGTACTCCGGAACCGAGATCAAGATCGACGGCGAAGAGTATCTGATCATGCGCGAGGAAGAAGTGCTCGGCATCATCAAGAAATAGTTGGGCGCGGCGACCAAGTTGCCGGCAATCAGGGGTGAATGAAGCTGCTCTACGATGCATTCACCTCATACACCACACAGAGAACTGGCAACGGATTATTGACCAAAGTTCACTGAACACCGAGATTCTGAGGAGATTTAAGAGATGGCAAAGCAAATTCTGCACGGTGAAGACTCCCGTCAGGCGATTCTGCGCGGCGTGAACACGCTGGCAGACGCCGTCAAGGCGACGCTCGGCCCCAAGGGCCGCAACGTCGTAATCGAGAAGAAGTTCGGCTCACCCACCATCACCAAGGATGGCGTAACGGTGGCCAAGGAAATCGATCTCAAGGACCCCCTCGAAAATGTAGGCGCGCAGTTGGTGCGCGAAGTGGCCTCCAAGACCAGCGACGTAGCCGGCGACGGCACTACCACGGCCACGGTTCTGGCCCAGGCCATCTTCCGCGAAGGCGCCAAGACGGTTGCCGCTGGCGCCAACCCAACCGCTCTCAAGCGCGGCATTGAGAAGGCCGTCACCGCCGTCATCGGCACACGCGACAAGGACTCCAAGTGGAACCAGGACGGCGCTCTCGGCAAGCTCTCCAAGCCGGTCAATGAGGGCTCCGTGGCCCAGGTGGGCGCCATCTCCGCCAACGGCGACCAGGAGATCGGCGACATCATCGCTGAAGCCGTCAAGGTAGTTGGCAAGGACGGTGTCATCACCATCGAAGAGTCCAAGACCATGCACACCGGGCTGGAGACCGTGGACGGCATGCAGTTCGACCGCGGCTACCTCAGCCCCTACTTCGTCACGGATGCGGAGCGGCTGGAATCGGTTCTGGAAGATCCCTACATCCTGATCTATGAGAAGAAGATCAGCGCCATGAAGGATCTGCTGCCGCTGCTGGAGCAGATCGCCCGTGGCGGCAAGCCACTGCTGATCATCGCCGAGGACGTGGAAGGCGAGGCATTGGCTACGCTGGTGGTGAACAAGCTGCGCGGCACGCTGAACGTGGCCGCCGTTAAGGCTCCCGGCTTCGGCGATCGCCGTAAGGCCATGCTGGGCGACATCGCCATCCTCACTGGCGGCAAGGCCATCACCGAGGACCTGGGCCTGAAGCTGGAAAACATCAAGCTCGAGGATCTGGGCAAGGCCAAGCGCGTCACCATCGACAAGGACAACACCACCATCGTCGACGGCGCCGGCAAGTCCGCGGACATCGAGGGCCGAGTGAAGGAGATCCGCTCGCAGATCGAGAAGACCACCAGCGACTATGACCGCGAAAAGCTCCAGGAGCGGCTGGCCAAGCTGGTCGGCGGCGTGGCCATCATCAAGGTGGGCGCGGCTACCGAGACCGAGCTCAAGGAGAAGAAGGCTCGCGTGGAAGACGCTCTGCACGCCACCCGTGCCGCGGTTGAGGAAGGCATCGTTCCCGGCGGCGGCGTAGCTCTGGTGCGCTGCGTTCCCGCAGTCCAGACGCTGGTCGGCACCCTCGAAGGCGACGAGAAGATCGGCGCCCAGATCGTGCTCCGCTCCCTCGAAGAGCCGCTGCGCCAGATCGTCGCCAATGCGGGCGAGGAAGGCGCCGTGGTGGTCTCCAAGGTGCTCGAAGCCAAGGAGGCACACTTCGGATACAACGCTCTCACCGGCAAGTTCGAGGACCTGGTGAAAGCGGGCGTCATCGACCCAACCAAGGTCACCCGTACGGCCCTCCAGAACGCGGCCTCCATCGCGGCGCTGCTGCTCACTACCGAGGCGTTGGTCTGTGAGATTCCGGAGCCCAAGACTGCTGCTCCGGCGGGCGGTCATGGCGGCATGGACGGCATGTACTAATCCCCGAGGGCGAGGCTGTTTCGTTCTCCGCAGCCTGCGCCTCCGGCAAACAGAGAAGGCCCCCGCCTGGCGCGGGGGCCTTCTTTTTCGCAGTGTTCCGGAATTCAAAAGCGCGAGACTGCCACTACCTGAAACCCGATCTCTCCAGCGTTTTTCTTCAAGGAGAACGCAGATGGCCTTCCCCGAGCCGCCACCGCAACCGGCGCCGAATTCACTGGGCCGCGAGAAGAGATCGTGCTCGAAAAGATCGCCCGCTACGCGCGGTCACGCTTTGGCGGCCGGAACCGCGGTCTCCACCACCGGCTCAGGCTGCAGAGGTGGTTCTTCGACCACATCCAGCCCCGCGGCGCAAACAAGGCGCGTAACCATGGCCGCGTTCAGACGCGTAGCGTCGAACTCCACGCGCACTATATGCGCCTCCCTGTCCAGGGCGATGCTGCGAATACCGTAGACATCGCGCACGCGCGCCAGCGCCAGCGCCGATTGCTCCGTAGCAGGAGCCTCGTAGCGATAAATAACTTCCACTGTGGTCATGTTCGCATCATAGCAAGACGCGCGCCTCGATGGAGCGGCCCTGCCTCACAGGCTCTTGATCAGGGCGCGGATGGCGGGGTCCGACCAGTCCTGCGCGCCGATGAATTTGCTGCGGATAATACCCTTGCGGTCGATCAGGTAAGTCTCCGGCCACATGTCTGTGTGAAAAAGCTCAGGCGCTGATTGGCTGGGGTCGCGCACTGTGATCAGGTCAATGTGGTGGCTAACAAGAAAGTCCTTGTAAGCGACCGGATCCTGGTCGATACTCACTGCAAGGATCACCAGGTTGGGCATGTCATGGTGGAGCTTCTCGAGTGAGGGCATCTCGGCCACACACGGCGAGCACCAGGTCGCCCAGAAGTTCAACAGCACGACGCGTCCGCGATAGTTGGCCAGGTTTACCGTGGTGGTTCCGTCGGAGACTTTGAAGTCCGGTGCTATCGTTCCAGGCTGCGCGGGGTGCGCACCACGGTTGCAGGCACACACGCATGTGAGCGGGACAAAAAGAAGGTAGACCAGAGGCCGAAGCAACCGCACCTTTTTATAATACGGAGCGGAAGGCCGAAAGGCCAAGCGGCGAGGCGCGATGGGTAACGACGAACCTGCTGCAAGCTGTGCGGAAGACACTCAGAAACGGGATGCCTTTGGCGACCGAGCTCCGGAAGAAGCTCCCCTTGCTTCTTCGGGTGTCGACAAGTCCTGGCCGCCGGGGCACAAGCCGGTGTTGGGGCTCTCGAATGAGCCTGCGGCCCCGACGGATTGGCGGACGTGGGCGGCAAGCACGATTCCGGGCACGGTTTACGACCAACCCGAGCCCGAAGAGTTGATCGAGCTGACGGTCATCGTTCCGGCGCGCAACGAGCAGGATGATCTGGCCGTGTGCCTTCAGTCGTTGGTGAGCCAGTCCGAGGAGATTTTTGCGCTCGGGAAAGACTGGGAACTAATTGTCGTCGATGACCACTCCGGGGACCGCACGGCGGAGATTGCGCGCAGCTTTACGAACGTCACGGTTCTCGATGCCGAGGACCTGGAGCGCGGATGGACAGGCAAGACAAATGCGGTGTGGATGGGGGCCCGCCGCGCCCGCGGCCGTTGGCTGCTGTTCACGGACGCCGACACCATCCACGAACCGGGCAACCTGCGCCGCGCGATCCATGAAGCCGAGCACCACAAGGCCGGCATGCTCAGCTACTCGCCCCGGCAGCTCGTGAGCGGCTTGGCTCAGCGATCGCTCATGCCGCTGGTCTTCTGCGAGCTAGCCCTGGCCTATCCGCCCGCCAAGGTCTCCGACCCAGCGCAGCGCATTGCCGCCGCCAACGGGCAGTTTCTGCTCGTCGAGCGCGAGGCCTACCGCCGCCTGGGCGGCCATGCCAGCGTGGCTGACAAATTGCTCGAAGATGTGGAGTTGGCCTTCCTGGCCAAGCGCCGCAAGGTCGGCCTACGTTTCCGCTACGCCGACGATGCCCTATCCGCGCGCATGTACCGCACCACCGCAGCGATGATCGAGGGTTGGACGAAGAATCTCGCGCTCCTGTTCGGCAATTCCCTGGCCACGGCGATCTGGCGCGCCATCGACGTTGCGCTTCTTTTCGGCCTCCCCATTTTGACCTTCCAACTCTGGGACGCGCGGCTGGCCGTGCGCTCATTGGGGTGGCTGGGCGCCGGTTGGATCCTGGCGCTGCTGTGGGTGCGCACGCTCTTCCGCTTCTACCGTCGCGTCGCCAAATCCAACTTCCCCCTTGTGGACTGTGCGCTGTCCCCGTTGGGCCTGCCGTTCTTCGTCTGGCTCCTCTATCGAAGCTGGTTTCAGCACCGCATCCTGAAGCGCGTAAGCTGGAAGGGACGGAGCTACCGGCCTTAGATACGTTTCAGCTTCTCGCACCCTTTCGGCAGGTCTGATCAGGGTGGTGCACTTCCTTCGCGCTTGCGTGAAGCGCGTACGCCAAGCACGGCATCTCTTGTAAGTGAGGAATCGGAATGATCTTCTTGACCCGGCGAGCCACATTTTCCGCCTCGCACTACTATTGGAACGACGGCTGGCCCGCTGAGAAGAACGAGCAGGTCTTCGGCCGCTGTGCAAATCGTAACGGCCACGGCCACAATTACACGCTGGAGGTCACGGTAGCGGGCGAGCCCGACCCGGTGACCGGTTTTGTCGTCGATCTCAAGTGGTTAAAGGATGTGATGGAGCGCGAGGTGCTGGCCGCCTACGACCATCGCCATCTGAACCTGGAAGTGCCGGAGTTTGCCCCAGGGAAACTGATTCCGACTACAGAAAATATCGCCATCTCCGTCTGGAAACGTCTCCAGCCGGTGGTGAAGGCGGCGGGCGGCGCGCAGTTGAGTTTGGTTCGCGTCTATGAGACGCCTGAGATCTTCGCCGAGTACAGGGGTCCGCAGGCAGCCGAGGTCCGCAGCGAGCGATCTTTGCTCGCAGGGGTGGAGGGACAGGGTTTCGAAAGTGGGAGGAGAGATCGAGGCGGGCAATGAGCGCGACGAATAAATCCACTGCGGCGGGCAAGGCCTACTTCGGCCGCCGCTACCAGCTCAGCGCCAGCCACCGGCTGCATACCGATGCGCTTTCGGCCGCGGAGAACCGCACGGCTTACGGCAAGTGCAACAATCCACAAGGCCACGGTCATAATTACGTCGTCGAAGTGGTTGTAGGGGGCTTGGTGGATGGAGAGACGGGAATGGTGATGAACCTTGTGGATCTCGACGCGGCGGTGAATGCGCGCGTGATCGAGCGCTTCGACCACGCGAACCTCAATTTGGACCCGCTATTTGCGCGCCAAGTCCCCACGACGGAGAATTTTTGCAGAGTGATCTTTTCCCTATTGCAGGAGGCTCTGCCCGCAGGCAAGCTCGAACATGTGCGCGTGGAAGAGACCGAGAACAACTTTTTTGAGTGCTACGGCAACCAATGCGCACCTGAAGTTCACGCGCACAAAATTTTTCGGACAAAAAAGGAAAAATAGAGATTCTAGGGCTGACCCGCTGAAGGGGCTCGGCCGGCAATCAGGAGGAACGAGAACATGGCGCAACCCATCGCCGTAACGAAGCCGGGCGGCAGCGCAGCCGAAGCGGAAGAAGGGCTGGGCGGATTTAGCACCCAGGAGATCTACCGCGAGCTTCTCAGCCGCCTCGGCGAAGATCCCAGCCGCGATGGTCTGCTCTCCACGCCCGAGCGCATTGAGAAGTCGCTGGCCTTTCTCACCAAGGGCTATGGCGAGGACCCCACGCGTATCCTGCGCGGCGCGCTCTTTGACGTGGACTACGACGAGATGGTGATTGTGAAGGACATCGAGATGTTCTCGCTCTGCGAACATCACATGCTTCCCTTCTTCGGCAAGGTCCACGTGGCCTACATCCCCAAGGGCAGAGTCATCGGCCTCAGCAAGATTCCCCGTCTCGTCGAGGTCTTTGCCCGCCGCCTGCAGGTGCAGGAGCGGCTCACGCGCCAGATCGCCGACTCCATTCAGCAGGCCATCGAGCCCCAGGGCGTCGGCGTGGTCATTGAGGCCCGTCACCTGTGCATGATGATGCGCGGCATCGAAAAGCAGCACTCCTCCACCGTCACCAGCGCCATGGTCGGCTGCTTCCGCCAGAAGGAAACCCGCACCGAGTTCCTCTCCCTGGTGCGCCAGCCTGAAGGTTGCGGAATCTGAGGCGGCGCAGGCAGAGTGAGTCCCCAGCGCAATCCGGTTTGGCGGTGCGCTTTTTGTCTTGCCGTCGTATATCGGCGCTAAGCGACTTTTGCGCGCTTGGAAACGCCCTGCAGATACGTCGTACGCAACCCATTGGCAGCGGCCAGCGCCTGGCGTAATTTCCTGCTGACAGTCCGGCCGATCCTGGCCAGCAGCGCGCGCTCCAGCGGCTCGCCGGGAATGTTTTCGGCAATCTCTTGCAAGTGCTGCCAGTCGTGCCAGTCGCCGATGCGGACGTTGGTCTCTCCCAGCGCCTCCACCAAGCCCGCATCGGAATTGGCAATCAGTTGCAGGATCGAGCGCAGCTCCTTCACCCGAATTCGGAACAGATGCAGGTTGTCTTCGTCGAAATCGGGCCACTGGCCGAGCTTACGTGTCAGCCTCGCCGCCGCAGAGCGCAGTGCCGATTCTGCCTGGCTGGCGGGCGCGCCGTCTGCCGGAGCGCCTTGCGTGCGAGCGAAGATTTTCCGAAGCAGCTTCGCATACTCTTGGAGGTTACGGCACGCCTCCTTGCGCCTCCGTCGGGCCGTCCGCAACAAGGCATTCGCGTAGGCCCGGCGCGCGCTGCCCAGATTTTCCAGCAAACGCACGAGCGAGCCCGAGTCCGCCCCTCGCGGCAGCTCGAGCACATTCGCCGTCAGCACATCCATATCGCGCACTGCTCCGGCCGCCTTGCGCAGCGGCTTGATCGATTGCACAAGCCGCCGGGCAAGCTTCTCGTCGCCAAGCGGCCAGGCCGCCACCACCGCCTCCACCCGCCGCGCACGGGTGCGCAGATTGTGAACCTCCTCCGGCTGCGGATCTTTGGACAGTTTCTTCAGCGACTTGCGCAGATCGCGCAGCGGCTTCTCGACGCGCTGGAGCCCAGTGGTCATCTTCAATTAGATTAGAAGGATTCTCCACTTTTGCGTAACTTTGCGTGTCAGCAGCAGCTTTCGGAGCAGGGGGAAGATGTCCTAAAAAGGGAATATCATGAACGGCCTTCTTGTAATCGATAAGCCAGCCGGAATCACCAGCCACGACGTAGTAAACCGCCTGCGCCGCATCACCGGCGAGCGTTCCATCGGCCACCTGGGCACGCTCGACCCCATGGCCACCGGCGTGCTCCCGCTGCTCCTTGGAAAATACACCCGCCTGGCCCAGTTCTTTTCTACCGCTGTGAAGGCCTATTCCGGCGCCATCCGCCTCGGTTTCTCGACCGCTACCTATGACGCCGAGGGCGAGCCCTCTGGATCCGACCGCTGGCCGGAGTTCGCAAACTCGCTGTCGCTGGAGCGCATTCGCTCCGCGGCCGCGCGCTTTCACGGCGAGATGGAGCAGATTCCACCGTCCTTCTCCGCCAAGAAGATCGAAGGCAAGCCCGCTTACAAGCTCGCCCGCCAGGGCCAGCCTGTTGAATTAAAGTCGGCCAAAGTGCATATCTCTTCCTTCGAGATCGCTGCCCTGGAAGGACCGGAGGCCAGTTTCACCATCGTCATCAGCGCCGGCGGCTACGTGCGCTCGGTGGCCCACGAGCTGGGCCGGGATCTGGGCTGTGGCGCGCACCTCAGCCGCTTGCGCCGAACCGCGGCCGGACCCTTTACGCTCGCTGAGGCGCACACGCTTGAAGAACTGGAGCCGCTTAGCGGAAACGTCCAGGTCCTCGAAGATCTGTGCGTGCATCCGCGCAACCTGCTGCCGCAGATGCCGGCGGTCACCGCCGATGCTCACTCTCTCGCTCGCCTTCGCAACGGCGCACAGGCCAACCTCCCCGAGTTCTCTCAGGCGCCGCTGGTCAAGGTCTTCGCCAGTCAGCACGATCTGGCCGGAATCGCGCGGCGCGTCGCCGGAACGCTCTTTCAGCCGGTGATTGTCATGGGGTAAAGAAGCAGCTTGTAGCTAGTAGTC
>JAKABE010000127.1 GCA_021801945.1 Acidobacteriota bacterium | reverse complement strand
GGATATCCGTTGCCCAACGCGGCTGCCTCGAGCCAATGCCTGAAAGACATTTGCCGCGCTTCCCGGCGGGGCAACAGCGATGCGTCCAGGCACCGCTGCAACATCAAATTCCTGGGGTTCAGCTTCTGGGTGGTTGCGGACGGCACGATCAAGCGCCGCATGGCCGCAAAGGCCGTGACAACGTTCAGGCATGGGGTCTGCAGCTGACACCCGCCGCTCGCGCGGACGCAGCCTTGAACAGGTAGTGGAACGGCTGCGCAGCAATGTGTTGGGATGGAAGGGCTATTTCCGGCTGGCGGAAACTCCAGGGGGGCTGGAAGGACTTGGACCAATGGATCCGCCATCGGACGCGAGCCATCCAGATCAAGCAATGGCGGCACGGCAAGACTGCGCATCGGGAGATTCTGGCGCGGGATGCAAGACCAGAAGTCGCGCTGATGGTGGCGGGGAATTTCCGCCGCCTGTGGCACAACAGCACAACCCCGTTGAATGGAGTGCTCGATCTAAGCTGGGCTGATCGGTTGGCAATCCCTCGGCTTTGTTGACCACAATTTCTCGAACCGCCGTATGCGGATCCGCTTGTACGGTGGTGTGCCAGGGGAGTCGCGGTTATCCGCTCCCCCTATGCCGATCTCCAAAGAGCGTTTGGCCAGGAAGCGAGGAGTGATTTTCGCAGGGACTGAACGATCTCTTAGTCGTCATTGAGCTTGGCCCTGTTGTAGCGATCACAGGATGCTATTGCGGGACGGGCCGAGTCATTGTCTTTGGCTGAGGCAGCGGTGAGCCGTGAGATTGTCTCGGGATCGCAGGCAATGGAGCGGAGGTGGCGGGCTTCAGTGCTGAGGTAACGCGGTGCGGCACGGACCCATCGGTGGTTGAGGTGATCGGCAGCGGCGAGGCCGCTGAGGAGAAGCTCGTCAAACGCGCCAAGAGGACGCCTCCAATCGTGTGGGACAGGAATGAGGTTCAATGTGAAACCCGGCGGGAGCGGCTCCGGCTGGATGTGCCAGCCGCCGTGTGCCTCGATCTCGGCCAGCTCTGGCGAGAGCGGCAGCTTGGGGGCGAACAGATCGGGCTGGACGCCGCGGTCGAGCATTTCGCGCTCGAAGGCTTGAGGTGCGAGCGAGACACCGACGGCTACGGGCTCCTTTTTGCGAATCTGGTTTTTGAGGATGCGGAGAGCTTCGCTGAGGGTGGTCACGATGAAGTCGATGGCTCCTTCGCGCATAGCTTGGCGGAGGGCAGCGGTGTCGGCCGAGGCTGCGAGCGATGTGGCTCCGGCAATGTTTGCGGCGCGGAGCAGCAGGCAGGCGGAGGGATCGAGTTCTCCGATATAAAGGAGCTTGCCGCCTAGACCGGTTTCGGGGTCCATCGCGGGTCCAAGGGAGACATAGAGGCGATAGACGGCATTGATTTCCTGATCAAGTGCGGCGTTAGTTGCGTTGGGCGGAGGGGAATCCATCAACCTGAGTGTAAAGCTACCAGGAAGAATAGGGCTGGCCGTTGGAGCCGATTGCGTCGGAACCGGAGTGGACGTCGTCGATGCCGGGCTCGGATTCGTCCAGGGAATACATGGCGTCACTAGTATCGGTAACCCAAGTATCGGCGCTGTGTGTGATGGGATCAACGGGTATGGCGCGCAGGTAGCCGGCTTGGACGAGGTCGTCGAGCGACTGCGGGGCTTTGTTTTTGTCCATGGTGTAGGAGGAGATGGCGGTGCGCATAATGTGCAGGTCTTCCTTGAGGACGGCCTCGCGGGCGTGTTTGATGGCGGTCACATAGCTAGGGATGGCGAGCGTGGCCAAAATGCCAATGATGGCCATGACGATCATCAGCTCGATGAGCGTGAAACCGGCGGATTGGAAGCGTCGTTTGTGCATTTGCAGCTGTTGGTTGTCAGCTTTCAGCCGTGAGGTTCTGATCATTCGCCAAGCGCGAACCATCTGATCACTGAAAACTGACCCCTGACAATGGGCGTTCTCACCACGTCGAATACTTGGTTCCGTCCAGGGCGGTTCCCTGGGATTTCGAGTACACGTCGAAGACGTTCTGTCCGCCCCAGGAGTCGGAGTCGGGCGAGTCCTGCATCGAGCGTAGTCCCCAGTTAGCCTCTCCGGTCATGGGGTCAATGGGAATCTTGCGTAAAAACTTCAGCTTCTTGCCTTGCACGTCCACGCCGTTGACCAGGGTCTGCAAGTCGGGTGGATAGTTGTTGCTGTCTACCTTGGTCTGAAAGGCGCCACGATCGGCTGCATCCTTGTAAGCGTCGATTGCGGCGCGCATCTCCCAGAGGTCGTAGCGGAGCATTTCCTCCTTTTGACGCTTGACCTGGAAACGGGCGACAGGGATGGCTGCCGAGGCCAGAATGCCCAGGATGGCCACGGTCACGATCAGTTCGATCAGCGTAAGGCCGCGCTCCCCTGCGGGGACCTTCGGAGGGGGCGAGCTGCAATTCGTGAACGTGGGCTCCATCGGCGCTGCTCCCTATTTGACGGTGATATTGGCCGGTGCGGCTTGTGCCGGCAGCGGCTGCTGCTTGCTGTTGACGGCCCCGGCGCGGGTCATCATCAACGCACTCACTCCTGGAGACTTGGCGCGGAAGGTGAGAACACACAAGGTGCCCGTGCCGCTGATGCCCGCGGTTCCCGGAGGACGGGCGGCTACGATGGTGACATTTCCGGGGCCATCGTCGCGATGAATGAGTGCAACCGCCTGGCCGTCACGGTTGAGGAAGTTACCGGCGGACACGTTGACCAAGGTCAAATACGCAGGATCGTAATGAAGCTGCAACGGTACAGACGCAATATCCGTACCCCCGCCGAGAACAATCGGAACCTGGAAAGTAGCGCCGATGGCAAGCGGGCCGCGAGGAACGTTGAACTGAAAGCTCATGCCTGCGGTGTGGGCCGTGGCCGGTGCCGGGCGCGCCAGGGGTGCGGCCATAGTGTGCGGCGAACCGGGCAGTGGCTGAGGTGTCGGTACAGGTTGAGCGCGAGTCTGGGTGCGCGGAGGCGAACCGGGCTGCGTTTGCAGAGCGGGCGAGGTCTGAGTCCGCACAGGCGCGTTGGCAGGCGGGCTGAGTGCGGCAGGCTGAGTTGCGGACTGCGGGTTTTGGCCGGTTGGCGCGGTGGCGCGTAGCTGTGAGAGGGCGGTCATGGCGGCAGACCGCACAGTCGCGCCGGGGAGCGTTCCCAATTCAGATTCAGGCTGTGGCCGGGGGCCAGACTCCTGCATGGCAACGGGACGAACGGCGAGATCGACCGGCGGATGTACAAAGCGGAGATCGATCGATTGCCCCTCACCGGTGTCGATGGCGCGGAAGTTCTGCTGATCCAACTGCTCGGAACGCACGATGTGCGGAACGAGAACAAAGACGATGTCGTCGTCCTGGATCGTGTGGTCCATGGAGCCGAAGAGGTACTTGAGAATGGGAATCGAGCTGAGGCCGGGGAGACCGGTCCAAGTCATTGTCTGCTGGTTGTCCACGATGCCGCCCAGAATGCTGGCCTGGCCGTCGCGGAGGCGGATCACCTGGTCGGCTACGCGGTTGCTGATGATGGGTTCGGTGACACCCTCGATAGTGACATTGCCGCTCTCTGCACTGTCCGTGATTTGTACCTTCAGGGTTACATCGCCGCCGTAGTGGACAGTAGGCGTCACCACGAGTTTGATGCCCACATCGATGTATTGGAACTGGGTCTGGGCATATCCAATGGCTGCGGCTGCGGTAATACCCGGCGCCGAATAGGAGCCGGTGGCGATGGGAATTTTGGAGCCAATGGTGAGTGTTGCCTTCTGCCCATCTGTGGCCCGGATACGCGGGTCCGCGAGAATCTGGGTGGTGGTATTGTTCAACAGCAGATTCAACTGAGCCGAGCCGATGTTGACCGCAAAATCTGTCGCTTTGAGGTGAGCCAGATTGTAGAGCGTGGGCGAGGCGGTTGTGGTGCCGGTGGTGGAGTTGGCCGTCGTGGAAGTAGTACTGGAACCGGGCGGCTGTAGAGTGACTCCGATGGACTGCGGCCAGTCGATGCCCAGGGTCCGCTCCCAGTTTCTGCTCACCTCAAGGACGCCGACATCAACCACTACCTCCGGGCGCGGTTTGTCGAGGTCGTCGATGAGTTTTTGCGCTAGGAGCAGCTCGTCGGGCGTGCCGCGCATGACGATAGCGTTCTGGCTGGCGACGCCGTAGACTCTGGCGTTGGGCAGGACGTTGCGCAGGGCCGTCTGGATGTCGTTGAGGTCATTTTGCTGCGAGACATTGGTCAGGTAGAAGGTTTGTACCGCCTGTTCTTCCAACTCCGTGCGCTTCACGCGCGTGTCCTGGGCCACGAAGATGGTGTTCGGGGTGACGGGACGCCAGAAGGTGTTCGAGATCTGGCCCACGATGCGCAGAGCATCCAGGAGAGAGACGTTGTTAAGGTCGACCTGGATGCGCTTGGAGTTGTAGTCAGGATCGAAGAGGACGTTGATGCCGGCGGCCTTTCCGATGGCCTGGTAAATCACCTTGGCGTCTTCCGTCATGTGCAGACTGAGGGGCTCATTGGAGACGGGCTTGAGCTGCACGGGAGCACCCATGGAGTTGATATCAGCCTGTTCGCCGCTCGTTCCGGGCATTCCTGCTCCTGGTGCGGCCGGCGGAGTTCCCTCCATCTGGCGTATCTTAGCAATCTGCTGTTGGGCCTCCTCATCATCGGGATCGATCTCCGCAGCGTGCAGGAACTCAACGAGAGCGCCCTGGAGGTTGCCGGCGCGAAGGAGATTACGGCCCTTGGTGAGATGCATGGCAGCGTCGGTAAGGCGAACGCGGTCAATAGCGATTTGATAGCGAAGGTTCGTTGGATCCTTCTTATTTGCCTGCAGGAAATCCAGGTAGGCCGTGTCGTAGTCGTGGAGCGCCTCGGCGCGTTGTCCCTGCTTGAACAACTTCTTGGCCGACTGCGCACAGAGGCTCGTGGTCGACAAAGCTAGTATGGTCAGGACGGCGAAGGCTGAAATCGTAGCCCGGGCGGCGGATCGGAGCCGGCAGACGGCAGGCTTCGCATGGAAGCGGCATGCCGTGCGTTTATGGTCCGGAGAGGCAAGCTCCTGTTTCTCAGGCTTTTGCGGGCTGTTTTGGCTGTTCAAGGGGCTAGTTCCATGCCCGGAGTTTTTTGACAGACATTGCTTCATAGCTTTAGCGAGGCCTCGCTAAAGCAGGGTGAAAACTGCCGTACAAACGAGATTTCCTGCCAGTGCTAGGATGAAGGTCTAAGGAATTATCCCGATGCCTCGCCAATCCAGCCATGTAGTCGTTCCCAAGAACGCAGCGGAAGCGAAGAAGTCGGGCCGTCCCCGCAATCCCGTGGCCAGCGGCGAGCGGGATGCTGCGCAGAACCGCGCCGCCTCCCATAACCACTTTCTCTTGGAGCGATTTGAGGCCGGGGTAGTTCTGCGCGGGACCGAGGTGAAGTCGATCCGCGAAGGCAAGGCCAACCTCAAAGACTCCTATGGCCTCATCAAGGACGGAGAGGCGTTTTTGCTCAATATGCATATTGGTCCCTACTCCCACGGAAATATCGCCAACCACGACGAAACCCGTACCCGCAAACTGCTCCTGCACGGGGATGAAGTGCGCAAGCTACTCCAAAGGACGCAGGTCAAAGGCCATACGCTCATACCAACGCGTCTCTACTTCCGCAACGGGAGGGTCAAGTGCGAGCTGGCACTGGCCAAGGGAAAACAGGACTGGGATAAGCGGGAAACGGAGCGGCGGCGGGAGGCGGACCGCGAGGCGCGAGCGGCCATGAACGCCAGCAAAGGGAGAAGCAGCTTTTAGTTGTCAGCCATTGGCTTTTGGTTCTCAGCCCCTCAGCTCTGCATCTGGGATGCAAGCGAGCCCCTCCTCTTTTTCTGAACGGCCCAACGAATGGTATTTCCAGGCCTGGCCTTTGTCGAGTGTTGTGACTCTTGGCTCACAATATAGGCGTCTGTCAGTTCGCCTCGTTCAACGCTCTGAACCTGCCGTCGTCTAAAATTCTGAATTGCGCAGGAGAGTCGAATGCGATCCCCGTATTTCATGTATGTTGTTGCCTCTGTGCTAGCAGTGGTTGGTGTGCCCGCTGCGGCCCAGGGGACAGCTTCCAGCCAGTTGGCCACGACCGCGAAGGCGGCGGATGGGGAGGTAACACTGCCCGTCACAATTCTCGATAAACACGGCAAACTGGTGTCGGGCCTTACGGCCAACGACTTCACGCTAACTGACAATGGCCAGGCGCAGACGATCGCGAACCTCACGCAGCAAAGCAACCTGCCCTTCCTGTTGGGTCTGCTGGTGGATACGAGTGGCGGTATGCTTGGCGCCATGAGCAGCGAACGCACGGCGGCAGAGAGGTTTGTGGGGCAGATGTTGCCAGCAGAAGCTCAGAATGCGATACAGGGCAGCGAGGCGTTTCTCATCCATTTTGATCGGGAAGTAGAGCTGCTCCAGGACTTTACAAGCTCAGCCGCGAGGCTGGACCAGCAATTGGAGCAGATGGGGCCAACAGCGGAGGAGCGCAATAATCCCCAGGGGCCGGATACGATGAGCAGCGCAGAAGGGCGCGATGGAGGCGGCGGACAGCCGACCTTGCACGGCAGCAGGGTCGGCGACACGACGCTCTATGACGCGATTTATTTGGCCTGCAACCAACTCATGCAGCCAAAACACGGACGCAAGGCACTGGTGGTCTTTTCGGGCGGTGTAGATCAAGGCAGCATTGAGACGCTGAACGAAGCCATCGATGCGGCTCAGCGGGCAAACGTCTCTATCTACACACTCTACTTCCGGGGCAATGAGGAGCACAACCGGAACAACTTTCCAGGGATGGGGCCGCGCGGAGGTATGGGCTATCCAGGTGGCAATCCAGGCGGCTATCCAGGCGGCTATCCCGGTGGTTACCCAGGACGTTATCCGGGTGGGGCACCGTCCGGAGGAGGAGGCCACGCGCTGGCGAATGGTAGGCAGATCATGGAGCAGCTCTCCAGGCGTACGGGTGGCGTGTACTTCGTGGTCCGGAGGCCGGAAGATCTGGAAGGTGTTTATAACCTCGTTGCCGAAGCGCTACATGGGCAGTACTTGCTGACCTATACACCTAATCCGCCTGATAAAGACGGCGGCTGGCACAACGTCGCGCTCAAGCCAAAGAAGAACGACCTGAAGGTGATCATCCCCGAATCGTATTACGATCCGGGCAATGAAAAGCAACAATAGAACCGGGTCGCGAGGGAGAAGAGCCGGGCGTACGAATCGGCTAGAGAGCCAGCCACGTTGTGAAGCTGACGCCCTCAGCAGGAGGGCTTCCGGCAGTTCTCGATATTGGGCAGGATCTTCGGAGCCAATTCTGCCTCCGGCAGCTGGAGAGGTCACAGAGCGCAAGTGCTGCCGTGGATTTGTGAGAATACCGCTCGCCACTATACTACTCTGAGCGGAGCAAAGCTGGTGCACGAACGCGCCTCCTAACCAGGCTGGTGCGGGGTTGCGATTTCGTTTCACAGAATGTTCAAGATTTGTCCTATACTGCCTGCAACGCGAGGATTGCGGCGGATGCGGCATCCTTGCCTGGTTTTGCTATGGCTACTCAACCCTTACGAAAACACGTCATCGAATCCCCGTCGATCCCCGACCGCCTGTACTTCAAGATTGGCGATGTGGCGCGCATCTGCGGTGTAGAGACCTACGTGCTGCGCTTTTGGGAGACGCAGTTTCCGCAGTTGAAACCCAACAAGAGTGGAACCGGCCAGCGGCTCTACCGACGCCGCGATGTGGAGACGGCCTTCGAGATCAAGCGCCTGGTGCACGATGAGGGGTATACCCTGGCGGGCGCCCGCCAAGCTCTTGAAGGGGTCCATGGAGGGCGCAACTCGCAGGGCAGCTTGCCGCTCAAGGGCAGCGCGCGGGACAGAAGCCGGGACACCGTTGCCGCAGCCGTGGGACGCGCCCGCGCCGAACTGCGGGAGATTGCGGCGCTGCTGGCAGCCCCTGTTGCGCAACCGCAGCGGCGCACGCGGATCGCTACGATGCAATCCTCAACCGGTGCGCTGTTTTCTTCGCACGACGAAGGCAGTGGCCCAGAATCTTTCCCTGACCGGCGCTAGAGCTGCCGCCACGTGAACTTGTAATCCTACG
>JAKABE010000126.1 GCA_021801945.1 Acidobacteriota bacterium | reverse complement strand
CTCCACAGCCCAAGATTACCGGATCAGGCGGCAACTATCGAAATCGCTCCGTCAGCCCGCGCCTGCCGCACCATGGCCCCACGCTCATGCGGCTGGCCGCTACACTGAACCTATGCATCCCCCGGTCCGCCTCATGGCGATCGACATGGACGGCACGCTCCTGCCCAGCTACACCCAAGCGGTGACCAACCGTACCGCTCGCGCGCTCCAGGCCGCCGAGCGAGCCGGCATCGTGGTGGCCATCGCCACCGGCCGCCGCATTGCCTACGCCCTGCCCCTGCTCGAAGACCTCGGCCTGCGAGCGCAAACGCCGCTCATTGCGTCGAATGGTGCAGTGATTCAGACCCTGGGCGGCGAGCCAATCGCTTGCTTTCATCTGTCGGCGCGTGTGGCGCGTGGGTTGTGCGGATTGCTCCGGCCCTTCGGAACGCTGGTCTTCACCTTTGACCAGCCGGGTCGCGGCGAACTGGCTCTCGAAGATCTGGATCGAGCGCACGGGAGGTTTGCGTTGTGGGTTGAATCCAACCGCCACGCCATCGACGTAGTCAAGCCCCTTGAACGGGCGCTCGACGATGGCGTCGATCCCATTCAGGGCATGGTGGCCGGCGGGGTGAGCAATATGAGACAGGCTGAGGAAGCCTTGAAAGCCAGTGAGTGGAACGGCGACTGCGAGTGCGTCCGCACCGAGTATCCGGCCCGCGATCTGGCCATCCTCGACCTGGTGCCGCGCGGCGTCTCCAAGGGGGCAGCGCTGGAGCAGCTCGCCGCCCGTCTGGGCGTGGACCGCAGTCAAACCATGGCCATTGGCGACAATTGGAACGACGTGCATATGCTGGAGTGGGCCAGTCGCGGCGTCATTATGGGCAATGCCGCCGCGGAGTTGCGCGCCCTGGCCAAGACGCGCGGCTGGAAGCAAGCTCCGCGCAACGATGAGGACGGCGTGGCCGCCGTCATTGAAGCCATGTTGGCGAAGAGGCCGCCTGCAGATGCCTGAGTGCGCGAATACGAGGAAAGCAGCGGTCCGGCCAGTGCAGTTGAACCTGCGCGCGAAGATGCTCACCGCCGCCGCCGTTGTGGCGCTTGTCGCGCCGCTTGCTCATGCCGCCCAGCGTGTTACCCTGCGCAACGGCTTCGCCATTCGCTGTGATCACCTCGCCCGCGTCCAGGGCCGCGTGCGCCTTTACCTCAGCGCAGGCGGGGACAACTACATCGAACTCGCGCCCAATCAGATTGCCAGCGTTGAGCAGGTCCCCGATCCGCCTTCCGATCCGGCCGTTGCTCAGCCCTCGGCTCAGCGCGTTCAATCGGCACCCCATTCCGCGGCCAGCCTCAACCCCGGCGATCTCGCTGAGATTCTTGCCACGGCCGGTCGCGAGCACGATCTCGACGTCGATCTGCTGGCCAGCGTCGTCAAGGCTGAGAGCGACGGCAATCCCCGCGCCGTCAGTCCCGTCGGCGCTCGCGGCCTCATGCAGCTCATGCCTCAAACCGCCGCCAGCCTGGGCGTCGAGAACAGTTTTCAGCCGCAGCAAAACGTGCAGGGCGGCTCGGTCTATCTCGATGCGCTGCTCACCCGCTACCACAATAATCTGGCTCTCGCGCTCGCCGCTTACAACGCAGGTCCTGAGGCCGTGGACCGCTACGGCGGCATTCCTCCTTATCCCGAAACCCGCGCCTATGTGGCGCGGGTGATCCGGGAGTTCAACCGCCGCATTCTCGCCCGCGAAGCCCTTGCTCGCCGCAGAGCGCAATAAGGCCCTCCCGCCATCGCACCTTTCGTTCCCCTCCGCAAGCGCCGCATGGCATAAACTCATATCGGAATCGCAGATCGGAGAACGATTGAAGAAACATCAATTGCTGCTTGGCTTGATCGTGCTGGCTGCGCTCGCCGCCCTAATTGCCGGGGAAAGCCATCGCATTCACTTCAGCTTTGCGGTTTTCCGCGACCAGGTGGCCCTGGCCGACTGGCGCACAATCGCCCTGGCTACCGGGTGCATCTACGCCGGCCTCCTCTTCCGCGCCGTGCGCTGGGCTCTCCTGATGCAACACAACAAGAAGGTGCCGCTCTTCTCGCTCTTAAGTTGCCAGTTCATCGGCTTCACGGCCGTGGCCCTCATCGGCCGCGTTGCCGATCCGGTTCGTCCCTATCTTGTTGCCAAAAAGACCGGCGAGCCGTTGAGCACTCAACTTGCCGTCTACATCGTGGAGCGCCTCTGCGACTTTGGCTCCTTGGCAATCATCTTTTCGTCCGCCATCATCCTCGCTCCGCAGGGCGCGCTGCCCGCCCCGGAGATCGTCCGCAAGGCCGGCTATGGCGGGCTTGCCATCACGGTCCTCGCCGGAATCCTTCTCTTTGCCGTGCGCCTGGGGGGCGAGGCTGTCGCCGCCTTCTTCGAAGGAGCCTTCGGGCTGGTTTCTAAGAAGCTCGGCGAGGCCGTGGGGCAAAAGATCCGCTCCTTCCGCACTGGCCTTGACATCATGCGCTCCTTCTCAGACTTCGCCGTGGCAGCGACTCTTTCGCTGAGCATGTGGGCCCTCATCACCCTGGCCTATCTCGAAACCATACGCTCTTTTACCGCCAGCCCCGTCCTCAGCCGCATGGACCTTTCCGGCTGCATCGTCGTGCTCGCCTTCAGCGGCAGTGTGAGCGCCCTGCAACTACCTATCGTTGGCTGGTTCTCTCAAATCGCCTTCGTGGCTGCGGCCATCGCCACACTCTTTTCCGCTACCCCTGAGGCCTCGACGGCCTGCGCCGCCATGCTTCTTTTGGTGACCTTCCTCAGCGTGACGCCAGCCGGCCTCCTCTGGGCCCACTTCGCGCGCGTCAGCCTGCGCAAGGTGACAATCGAAAGCGAGCATGCAGAACAAAACCTCGCCGCTGCCGACTATCACTAGAAGGACGCCACATGCGGCGCGCCGTAAAGAACAAATCCCTGGCGCGCATCAAGCCGGAGTCTCGGGCAGCTTGGCCGTCTCCGCCTTTACCTCACCCGAGTATTGAATCGTCGCCGGCCCGACGGCTCCGCCCGTCAGCAGCATGCTCATCGCCTGCTCCATGGTCAGTTGGGTCTCGGTCACGCGTGTCATGGGCAGCACCTGCAGGAAGGCCGAAGTCGGATTGATGGCGTTGGGCACCAGCACCGCCCCTAGCGGCTCGCCCGTAGCCGCGTCGGTCATGGTGCGCGTCAGAAAGCCGATGCTCTTTTGCCCCGCAATCGGAAAATCCACCAGCACCACCCGCTGGCTGGTCTGCTTTTTGGCCATCATGGTGTCCAGCAGTTGCCGCACCGAGGTGTACACCTTGGCCACAAACGGCAGCCGCTCCAGCACCGCCTCGAACACGTTGAACGCCTGTTGCCCGATCACCAGCGAGGTCACGCGCCCCACTACGTAGAGGACCGCCAGCGTCAGCACCACGGCCAGGGCTGATTGCAGCCAGGGCTGGCTGAGCCACGCGCGCGGAAAGAACGCCGTCAGAAAGACGATCGCCGGCCGCCCCGCCTTGGCCAGTTCCCCCAGCAGAAAGCTGAAGATCAACCAAGTCACAAACAGCGGCCCGATCGTCAAGACTCCCGCCAAAATGTTGCTCTGAAGGTTGCGCAGGGGACGGCTCAAGATTGATTTCACGCGCATTCTCCTGGCTTTGAGCATACCCGAAGCCGCCCGCGAGACGCCTGCATTTCAAGAAACGCACCGCGCCCTGTTGCGCTTGCGATGGAATCTGGCCAAGCCGACGGCGCCCTGCCCGCTGCGGTAACGACAAGCCGACGGCATCGTTGTACCTTGGAAATGAAGAAGACCAAACGACAGAGTGCGAGGACGGCGCGTAGCACGATAGAAATCCGGCCAGGAGGGATCCATGCAAAAGCGCAAACTTGGAAAGAGCAATCTTGAAGTCTCAGCCCTTGGCCTGGGCTGCATGGGCATGAGCTTTAGCTACGGCCCACCCAAAAACAAGCAGGAGATGATCACGCTTCTGCGCACCGCCGTCGATCGCGGCATCACCTTCTTCGACACCGCCGAAGTCTACGGCCCTTTCAGTAACGAGGAGCTTATCGGCGAAGCGCTCGGCCCTGTTCGCGATCAGGTGGTGATTGCCACCAAGTTCGGCTTCAAGATCGATCCAGGCGGAGGGCGCCCGCAGGGCGTCGACAGCCGACCCGCGCATATCCGCCAGGTTGTCGAAGCTTCCCTCAGGCGCCTCCGTACCGACGTAATCGATCTCTTCTATCAGCATCGCGTCGATCCTGGCGTGCCCATCGAAGACGTCGCCGGAACGGTCAAGGATCTCATCCAGGATGGCAAAGTGAAGCACTTCGGTCTCTCCGAGGCCGGCGTACAGACAATTCGCCGCGCCCACGCCGTGCAACCTGTTGCCGCGCTGCAGAACGAGTACTCGCTCTGGTGGCGCCGACCGGAGGAGGAAGTGCTGGCCACGGTCGAGGAACTCGGCATTGGCTTTGTCCCTTTTAGCCCTTTAGGCAGAGGCTTCCTCACCGGCAAAATCGACGAGAACACGATTTTCGATGATTCCGATTTCCGCACCACCGTTCCGCGCTTCACGCCCGAGGCACGCAAAGCCAATCGGGTCTTCGTGGATTTGCTAACCCAGATGGGCGCTCAGAAGTCAGCCTCGCCCGCTCAGATCGCTCTCGCCTGGCTGCTTGCGCAGAAGCCGTGGATTGTGCCGATCCCCGGAACCACGAAGCTGTCTCGGCTGGATGAAAACATCGGCGCGCTTGCCGTGGAGTTGACTCCCGCAGACCTTCAGCAGATCGAAGCCACTGGCGCAAAGCTCACTGCGCAAGGCGAGCGCTATCCGGAACACATGGAACGAATGACCGGCCGGTGAGCGGCCGCTTGTTCCGGTTGCGCGGCAGGTCCGAAGAAATGTTCTGCATCCATTGCCGATTAGTCTACCCTGGGACTGCTCGCGCGCCCTCTTCGGAGGCTGGGGTTCCTGGATGCTATTGCTGATCCCCAGGCTGGCGCCGTGAGGCTGCGGTCTTTTGCCCGCTCCGCGAGCTCTCCATACCGACTGGGGTGATGGCCAAACAGGGGAGCGCTCTACAGTAGCGCCGCAATTTAGATGGCTTTAAAAGGCTGCTGCGTGCCACAGTTTTGCGCTTGCGCTGTCTGCCGCAGTCCGCGGCCAAGTAGCTATTTCTTTCTCAACGGGAGTGGAAGTAAATGCCACGGCCCACGGTGAAGACAACCGGCGTCATAAATGAAAACCCGGATCCGGTTCGTATATCCGGAGCCGCTCTACGGCACGAAGACGTGCAGCCGCACACGCCACCTGGTGCTTTGGCCGGGCTTGAGCTCTACCATGCCCGTGTTCATGCCATGCCACTCCTTGCCAAAGGGATCGACAAAGTTGTACTGATCCTCGACTGCCACGAATTTGGCGGTCTCGGGCGAGTACATCTGGATGGTCCTAATCTGGGGCGAGAGGGCCTCGATATCCACCCCGTAGTGGGCTGCCGGGTCGATCACCTGTACGGTGACAGCTCCGTTTTTCCAGTCCAGATGGCTCCAGTTGTCGTCGAAATGGTTGTTGCCGAGAGGCACGCCGCCGGGTGCGCGGAGGTCGAAGCGCGTGCCGGCCACGGGCAACAGCTTGCCGGTGGGCAGATTCGGCCAGTAACGGTTGCCGATCTTCTCGGCCACCATCGAGGCGGGAATACGTACACGGGCTTGGCCGCGCTGGCCGGATGGCAGACGAAGGTAAGGATGCCATGCGATGGCGATGGGCTCGGAATGGCGGCCCACATTGTCCGCCACGACCCTGGCGTCGACGGCCTCGGCCGTCAGCGAGATGGTGATGACGAGATTTGTTTTCGAGAACCACTGGCCGTGAAATGCATCGCGAAGGACGCCGGTCACCTGTTCACCGCCGGGCATGTCGGTCACCCGGATGTCTTCAGCCTGGTCCTTCTGGATCAGGCCGTGCATGGAGACGCCCTCGTCGAGGGTTGGAATGCGCCCGGCGTCTACAGGCAGCGTGACTGTGCGGCCCTGCCACGAGGTGGTGATGGTCTTGCCGTCCGATGAAAGACTGCCCGCGATGCGGTTCGGATAGGGAACCAGAAAAGCCGCGCCCATGCTGGTGCTCAGCGAGCCATAGGCGTTGTCCCGGTGGTCGAGGAGGTTCTCAGCCATGGCCAGATCCGGCGAGCGCAGTACTTGGAACTCGCCCTTGCCTGGAAAGTTGGCGGTGACGTAAAGCAGTTCCATGCCGCGCCCCGGCATCACCGTCACGCTGGTGAACTCGGGCCTGGTTTTGCTTATCGGCTTGCGGGTCAGGGTGACGATCTCTTCGCCCCCAATCTCCGTTTGGACCCCTTGAGCTTCTACGCGAACCGCGGACAGTAGCGAAACTCCCAGCGAAACAGCCGCCAGGATCGGCAGGATAGCCGGGATGGCAAATGTGCGCAGCATGCGCGAGCAAGTAAGTGATTTGATCATCATCGTTTCCTAAGCTGGCACGGTATGCTACCGCCGAGATGCATTTCTACGGCGAAGGCCGCCGGAATGTCGAATGAGGACCTTCAACTTCCAAGGAATCTTTCATTCAGTGCGCGCTGCCAAGGGACGTTGTCCCAAATCTCAAACTGTGGTTGCGCATAGTTGTTGGGAGTCCATCCCCAGAAGCCGAGGTCGATCGCGTCCTCCACCGTCCAGGCACTCCAGTCTAGCAGCCATCCCCAGTCTAGGTTCGGATTGTCGATGTAGTACCAGGACGCCCATCCCTCCGAGGTGGTAAGGGGAGCGCCAATCTCCGTGGCCCAGTCTGCAAACTGCGCCATCTGGTATCTCTGGCGTGCGCGCAACATCGGAGCCATCGACCGGGCAGTCTCCGTGCATCGGCGCGAGAAATCGGCGAACCAAGTGCTCGTCTCAAACAGTTGATCTCCGGCAAACTCATCAAAGCGCGTGCGCTTCGTCCAGCGAGGGTCGGCATCCGCATAAAAATGGACATCAAGACAATCCAGTTGCAGGGGAACGTCGAACCAGCGCGTATCTCCGTGGATCGAAGTTGTAAACCTCAGTTCCGGAAACTCCCTCCGCAGAAGAGCCAGTGCCGGATTGATCTCCTCTTGCAGGAACCCGATTTGTTCGGAGGAGAATCTTCGAGCGGCGCCAAAATCCTGCCCAGTGGCCGCGCGGAATCGCTTCTGCAGGTTGGGGAAAAAATAGGGCGTCTCATTCGCAATATCAACGTACACGAGCCGGTCGAAACCGAAGCGTTCTTTCCATTCGTGGAGAGTCACAGCCCACATCTCCGCGCCTTGTTTCATATCGGCAGGAACGCGGAGCATTGGCGGGCCGGAGTTGGGAACAGTTGTCCGTCCTGGCCCAAACCACCAGGCGCTCAGCGTGTAATGGAGAGAGGAACGCTCTTGAAGCTTGTCGATGAACTCAATGATCCATTCCCCTACCGGCCCATGAACAGCCGTGTTCCAGTTCCAGGGCATATAGGGAACGTGCGGATCGGGCCAGTCGAGTATGCGCCCGGGCTTGCTGAGATCAATCCACTCCGGCATGGGATCGATACGCAAGGTGTTGTAACCACGCGCAACCGCCTGGTTAAGCACGCGATCGTAATCTGCAAAACTGCCGCCCGGACGATGCCGCAAAGCGTATGCGACGTCCCACATGGCAAATGTCAACCGCCGTGGTTTCAGCTCGTCCCTCATATCGAAGCCGCGCACGCCGTGCTCACTTTCCGACGATGCCGGGGCAGGATCATTGGATACCTGCAAAGGATAAGGAGATGGCAAGGAGGGCCCGGCGTCTTCGCCAAGAGCGGGGTTCGATGTGCCCAGCGCAGCTAAAGCACCTGCTGCGCCACATTGCATTAATTTCCGCCGCGATATCGCCATCCGATTTGATCTCCGCAAGGATGAGTAGCGTTACGATAAGTTCCTTCAGCGGCCCCAGAATACTACTTTTGAGGCAATGTCCCTTCCGGCACGCAACTGTACCCCGGACCGGGAAACTGGCGTGCCAAAAGGGCGAATGATGCGATGTAAATATCCCCCAGCAAAGCTGGGGGCTTTACGTTGTGAGCCGCTCAAAGCGGCTTGAGCGGGGTCGCTAACGCGGCCCCGATATGCTTGGGGCCACCTTTCGGTGGCTACTTCCACAGGTTCA
>JAKABE010000125.1 GCA_021801945.1 Acidobacteriota bacterium | reverse complement strand
GTATGCAAAGTGTGCGGCCATTCTGGCGTCCAGCTTCGTGTGCAGCTGCACTGCAGGCCGCAGTGCAAGCCGGCAGCCGCGTTCGTTCATCTGCTGACAGCTTGACTGGGGCGGCTGTGGTCTAAAGAGATTTCATCATTGGCTACGGAAATTGCGCAGCGCGCGGCATAGAAACCGGATATCCTAGGGAGCGGCGCTTTTGGGATGCGGAAAGGGTGGATCGTTTCCGCGAGCAAGCAGGGAGGCGCGCGCAGTTGCATGAACTCTCATGCGCAGCAGGAATGTTGTAAAAGCCGGTATAGGCCGGGCATATTCATAAAGAGAAGCCGCAGTGCGGGCAGCGAGGAATCGCTTGACAGATCAATATCCGGAGAGACAAGGACGCCTGCCGCGGCGCCGCTGGCGAATCGCAATATTGCTCGGGGTCGGTGTCCTGATCAACTACTTCGACCGCGTCAACCTTTCGGTTTCGCACGCCTCGCTGATCGCTGCCTTCGGAATCTCGGATGTCGCCTTCGGTTATCTCTCCAGCGCGTATAACCTGACTTATGCATGTCTGCAGATACCCATCGGCGTGATTCTGGACAAGTTTGGCGTGCGCCGCGTGGGTCGAGTGGGCACCTTCATCTGGAGCGTGGCGACCTTCTGTGCGTCCGTCACCCCTACTCTGAGCGGACTATTCGGGGCCCGGCTGCTGCTGGGGGTGGGCGAAGCGCCAACTTTTCCTGCTAACGCCAAGGCAATCGGCCTATGGTTCCCGGAGCATGAACGCAGTTTCTCAACGTCGCTGTTTGATGCCATGGCCAAATTCTCCTCGGTCATTGGTGTTCCCCTGGTGGGGATCGTGCTGCTGAAGGCCGGATGGCGCTGGAGTTTCGCCATGACGGGCTTTCTCAGCCTGGCCTACTTTCTGGTTTTCTGGCGCGTCTACAGGGAGCCGTACGAAGATGACGAACTGAGCGATGCGGAGCGGCGGTATATCAGAGGAAAGGATGAATCCGGTGCTCGCGCGCCGGCGTCTCCGCTGGTCGACCTTTTGGGGCGGCGCAAAGTGCTGGGGCTGGCGCTGGGCTTTGGCGCCTACAATTACGTCTTTTACCTATTGTTGACCTGGCTGCCGAGTTATCTTTCCTTTGCGCTGCATATCGACCTGCTGCACTCCTTTCTGTACACCAGTGTGCCCTGGCTGCTGGCCACGGCGGTGGAGCTCTCGGTGGGCGGTTGGCTGGTGGATTTCCTCGTCCAACAGGGAAGGAACTCCAGCGTGGTCCGGCGCATTGTTTTGATTGTGGGCACCGCGCTGGGACTAGGAATTCTAGGCGCGGCTCATGCGCACGACGCCACGCGGGCCCTGATTTGGATCAGCATTTCCATCGCGGGCCTGTCAGCGGCGGCGGCGGTGGCCTGGTCGATTCCGGCGTTCATTGTCGCTCCCAATGATGTAGGGAAGGTGGGCGGGATCATCAATTTCTCGGGCCAGATCTCCGGCATTACCGCGCCCATCATAACCGGATACCTGGTCGAGGACCTGCATTCCTACGCCTGGGCGTTTGGAGTCTCCGCGATCTATCTGGCGATCGGCGTCGCCGGCTACATCTTCATGCTGGGGCGGATCGAGCGCGGTCCGGCCAGCGCCTGACCGGACTCGCAGCGACGGCTCCGGCACCTTTTGCCGCTGCCGCCGTCATTTCTCCGCGGACAGACCGCGCGCAAGCCGGTTCGGGACATCCTGTTCTGGGGGTGTGACGCCCATGGTGCAAGGTCCGGAATTGGCCCTTTTGTAACAAGAACTGTTGCACAATATAAAGAGGAAGAAAAAGGCCGTGCCGCGCATTCATTTTCAACAGCAACTCGCCGAGTTGAAAGACAAGCTATTGGCTATGGCTGCCCTGGCGCAACAATCGGTCGAGTCCGCGGTGGAGGCTTATTTGCAGCGCGACAAGGGTCTCTGCAAGTACGTCAAACGGAACGAGACTGCTATCAACGCGGCGCAGCGGGAGCTGGACGAGATGGCCTATGATCTGCTGGCCAAGGAGCAGCCCATGGCCATCGATTTGCGGTTCATTCTTTCAGTTATCAAGATCAACGGCGATTTGGAGCGGGTAGGCGATCAGTCCATGAGCATTGCCCGGCGGACCAAGGAGACTCTGGCGGCCGAGCCGGTCGAGCTGCCGGTGGATTTTGCGGCCATGGGCGAGTTCGCTTCGCGCATGATCCGCACTGCGCTGCAGGCGCTGCTGGACGGAGACGCGCGGCTGGCAGACTCAGTGCGCGAGATGGACGACGAGATCGACCGCATGAACCGGCGCGCCCACGCCGACCTGCTCAAACTGATCCAGGAGAAGCCGCAGTATACCCAGCAAGCGATGAAGGGCATCTTGGTGGCCAAGAGCCTGGAACGGATCGCCGACCACGCATCCAACATCGCCACCGACGTCATCTTCTGGATCCGCGGCGCGGACGTGCGCCACCAGCTCAGCATGGCGATGGACTGAGGGCCCGCCCAGCTCGGGTTAGCGAGCCTCCGGACCAGAACCGAAAGCGAAATCTGCGGTAAGCTGTATATCCGTGACGATGCGCCTTCCGGTTGACCCCGAAGGCCACTGTGCAAATTACTTCGCCCTTGTTACGCTCAGAAAATCTGCCTGAATTTGAATCCTGCCGTCTGCCCGGATCATCTCTTTCCGTAAATTCACCCAAGCTTCGGTGGAGACGCTCCACGGATTGGAGCGCCCCGCGTCGAAAGGCAAGGAGATGCGATGAACTTCCGCAGACTGGGCATTCTCACCGCAATCGTATTCACGGCAGGCGTTTTAGGGTCTGTGCTGGCGCACGGGCAGCGAGGGGGGCGGCTTTACAACCCTTCCACCGAGACCACCGTACAGGGCTCTGTGACTGCGGTAAACGCCACGACTGGAAGACGGGGATGGAACGGTGTCCATCTCTCCCTCACGAGCGCTGATCAGAAATACGACGTTCACGTTGGTCCGTCGGCCTATCTCGCCAGTCAGGGATTCACCTTTGCCAAAGGCGACCAGGTGGAAGTGGTTGGCTCCAAGGTTGATATCGGCGGCTCGCCTGCACTGATTGCGCGCGAAATCAAGAAGGATGGAAAGGTGCTGAGTTTGCGGGACAAGCAAGGATTCCCGCTGTGGTCGCGCGGGCGCAGGATGGCGCCGTAAGACAAAAGAGAGAATTGCGGGAGATGGGGTGAGGCATTTCCCACCCTTTCCGGGAGGTTGCGTGTCTTTCGCAAGCCGCGGAAAGGATGGGAAGGAATGGCATTTAGACGCCGATGACCGCGCACAGCTCCTTGACAGCCGCGGCGCTCTTCTTGAGGGCGGCGTCCTCCTCGGCGGTGAGCTTGATCTCGACGATCTGTTCGATACCCGCTGCACCCAGTTTGCAGGGAACGCCGATGAAGTAGCCGTTGATGCCGTACTCGCCCTCGAGGTAGGCCGCGCAGGGCAAGATCTTCTTTTTGTCCTTGAGAATGGCCTCGGCCATCTCCGTGATCGCCGCCGACGGCGCGTAGTAGGCGCTGCCGGTCTTGAGGTACTTCACGATCTCCGCGCCGCCATCGCGCGTGCGCTGGACCATGGCGGCGAGCCGGTCTGGAGCGATCAGTTCGGTGATGGGAATACCAGCCACGGAGGAGTAGCGAGGCAAAGGGACCATGGTGTCGCCGTGTCCGCCGAGCACAAAGGCGGAGATGTTCTCCACGCTCACGTTGAGCTCCGCAGCGATGAAGGATCGGAAGCGCGCCGAGTCCAGCACGCCGGCCATGCCGATCACGCGCTCGCGGTTGAAACCGGATTGCCGGAAGGCGGCCTGGGCCATCGCATCGAGCGGGTTGGAAACAACAATGAGAACGGCTTCAGGCGACTGCGCCACCACCCTCGCCACCACGTCGGACATGATCTTGAAGTTGGTTTGCAGCAGGTCATCGCGGCTCATGCCCGGCTTGCGGGGAATGCCCGCGGTGATGACCACGATGTCGGAGTGAGCCGTCAGTGCGTAGTCGTTGGCGCCGGCTACGCTCACGTCACGTTTTTCGATGGGCATAGCCTCAAGCAGGTCCAGCGCCTTGCCTTGGGGTATGCCTTCCACCACATCCACGAGTACCACATCGGCCAGTTCCTTGGCCGCAATCCAATGAGCAGTGGTCGCGCCCACGTTGCCGGCGCCGACGATGCTTACTTTTTTCCGCATAGTATCCTCCCTTGAGCTCCTAGCTTCAAGCTCCCAGCCTCTAGCTCTCCTGCATTGAGCAACCCCGATGCGGCCGAACCCTGCCCTGGCCGCACGCTCAGGCTAAGACCCGTTGCTAGAAGCTAGTGGCTAGGAGCGAGGGGTTGCTTTCACATGTTTCCGATGATGCGCGTGGCGAACTCACTCGTTCCGACCTTCGTGGCGCCGGTAAGCTGGCGTTCGAAGTCGTAGGTAACGAACTTCTGCTGGATGGTTTTCTCCATGGCGCTCTCGATCATCTTGGCGGCTTCCTTCCAGCCGATGAAGTCGAGCATCATGACGCCCGAAAGAATCACCGAGCCGGGATTGATCATGTCCCTGTCGGCGTACTTGGGTGCGGTGCCGTGGGTAGCCTCGAAGACCGCATAGCCGTCGCCGATATTGGCGCCGGGCGCGATGCCCAGGCCTCCCACCTGCGCCGCGGCGGCGTCGGAGATGTAGTCGCCGTTGAGGTTGGGCGTGGCCAGCACGCTGTACTCCGATGGCCGGATGATGATCTGCTGAAAGATGGAGTCGGCGATGCGGTCGTTGACCAGGAGCTTTGACTTCCAGGCGCCGTTTCCGTGCGACTTTCCAATGGAGTCGAGCACGGACTTGACCTCGGCGTAGACCGATTCGCGGAAGCTCTGCGTGCCGAACTCCAGCCCCGGCTCGATCAGCGCGGCGTTCTCTTCAATCGAAATGCCGGGCTTGGCTTCCACATTGCCCAGAATCCAGGTTTCGCGCTCGGTGACGGTCTGCTCGCGGAACTCCTGGGTGGCGACCTCGTAGCCCCACTCGCGGAAGGCCCCTTCAGTGAACTTCTGGATGTTGCCCTTATGAACGAGGGTGACGGTTTTGCGGCCGGTTTCCAGCGCGTGGCGGATGGCGTAGCGGACCAGGCGCTTGGTGCCGTAGATCGAGATGGGCTTGATGCCTACGCCGGAGTCAGTGCGGATCTTCTTCTTGGTCTTGGACAACAGATCGTCGTTCAGGAAAGAGATCAGCTTCTTCGCCTCGTCAGAGCCCTCTTTGAACTCGATGCCCGCGTAGACATCCTCGGTATTCTCGCGGAAGATCACCACATCGAGCCGTTCCGGGTGCTTTACGGGGCTGGGCACGCCCTGGTAGTACTTCACCGGCCGCACGCAGGCGTAGAGATCGAGAATCTGGCGCAAGGCCACGTTGAGCGAACGGATACCTCCGCCAATGGGCGTGGTGAGCGGGCCCTTGATGGAGACGCGCAGATCGCGGGCTGCGGCTACCGACTCATCGGGCAGCCAAGTATTGAACTTGCGGAAGGCCTCCTCGCCGGCGAAGATTTTGAACCAGCGGATGGAGCGCTTGCCACCGTAAGCTCTTTCCACGGCGGCGTCGAAGACTCGTTGCGAGGCTTTCCAGATGTCGCGTCCGGTGCCGTCGCCTTCAATGAATGGAATGATGGGATGGTCCGGAACCTCAAACCGCCCGTTGCGGTACTCGATTGGCTGGCCGTCTCCCGGCAGGGCCAAGCCATTATAAGTGCTCTGCATTTTTTAAGACTCCTTCTTGCGCATGATCAAATTAGAGGCTAACATTCGCAATTTGCGAGTGGCAATGCCATGCGCCTGAAGTCCGCGCGAGAGGAGGAGCGGAGGGCGGGCTGGAGCAGCTCCGGTTACACGTCAAAGGCGGCTTGGGGAGCGAGCCTGCGGAGAGCAGCGATGAACTCCTCGCGGTCCTCGGGATTGGCGATAATGCTTCCCCGGTCCGACAGGGGGGCAGGGCGGGCAAAGTCGATGGCCAGACTGTCGGACGAGGGCTGGCTGGGGCGCCATCCGCCGACGTGTTGAACCTCAGGCCATGCGACTTCGCGGGTATTCCAGAGCCGGCGCTCACGCAGGCCGTCGGAGAGCACGTCCCAATAGATGAAGGCGTGAAGCAGGACTCTTTGCACGGCCAACAGGACAATCAGGACGGAGAACTCTCCAAAACCGCCGGTCCGCAGCCCGCTGCCCCACAAAACCAGGACGAAGCAGGCCAGCCCCGTCCAGCACCAATCAGGCGCCCCGAATTTGGCCCGGAAACGCATGTGTGAGCAAGTATAGCCCAGAATTGCAGGCACTTTTGGGGAGAGGTGGAGGGGGCAGAAACCTCGCGGTTTTGCGCTTGGCAGGCGAGGGAAAGGCATGCTCTCCAGCGCCTTACGGAGCTTCGTTCAGCCGAAGCGTGTGGCTCTGCGGCGTGGAGGTCCCGAGGCGTGCTGGCACTGCTTCCAAAGCCCGCCCAGGGCCGGATCCGAACCGGTCTCCACCATCTTGCGCGGGCCCAGGGCGGCAGGCCGGAAGGAATTCGGGCGAGGGTCTGCTTTTACCCACCCGAATGCGATAGACTCATGCGGGAACCCTATCGAGATATCGCAGTTTTCAAAACCCAGGGAGGGTACATCGAAATTGGGAAAGAGTATGGTCCCGAAAAAGATTTTCTTCACCAAGGGTGTAGGCAAACACAAGGAGCGGCTGACCTCCTTTGAGCTGGCTCTTCGGGATGCGGGGATCGCATCGCAGAATCTAGTGCGCGTTTCGTCCATCTTTCCGCCGCGGTGCAAGGTCGTTCCGCGGAAAGAGGGCCTCACCTACCTGAACCACGGTGAGGTTGTCTTTGCGGTTATCGCCGAGAACTCCACCCGCGAGCCGCATCGGCTTATCGCCTCGAGCATTGGCGTGGCGATTCCCGCCGACCGGGATGCCTACGGCTACCTGAGCGAGCACCACAGCTTCGGCGAGACCGAGGATCAGGCCGGCGAGTATGCCGAGGAGCTAGCTGCCGAGATGCTGGCCACCACGCTGAATGTGGAGTTCGATCCGGACAAGAGCTGGGACGAGAAGAAGGAGATTTATCGCATCTCCAACAAGATCGTGCGCACCAGCAACTGTACGCAGTCGGCAGTGGGCGACAAACGCGGGCTTTGGACCACAGCCATTGCAGCCGCCGTGCTGATTTTGGATGAGTAGCGACGCTGACGTGGGTCAGGGGTCGGCTTTGGCTGTGCCATAAAGATGGCGATCGCGGGACGTACGGTGCTCTAGACCAAGGGCGCCGGTGAAAAGCACCCGATCCCATGAGGGCGCATCGAATCTGCGAAGTACCATCAGGGATGCAGCCTATGGCCGCATGGAAACAGTACCGTGACTTGGTGGTTCGGTAATCGGATTCAGCCAGGCGCGGGTCAGGAGCCGCGCACTACAGCCGGCCGGGAGGCAGGCGCTACAAATACCTCCTTACGAAACTATGCGGAGACGGTACTAGAGAGACAGGCCTCGCTGCATCGGTGTAGAGGCCCATTCGGTAAATCATGACGGACGAGCGCAAATACACCGTTGGCCTCGTGCAAATGCACATGGGCCCCGACCCCGAGGCCAACTTCGCCGCGGCGCTGGACCATGTTCGCGCGGCGGCGCGGCGCGGCGCCAACCTTGTCTGCCTGCCTGAGCTTTTCCGTACTCAATATTTCTGTCAGCGTGAAGATCTGCGCCTCTTCGATCTAGCTGAGCCCATCCCCGGCCCCTCGACGGACAAGCTGACTGCCGCGGCACGGGAATGCGGCGTGGCCATTGTCGCCTCGCTCTTTGAGCGCCGCGCGCCGGGCCTCTACCACAACACCGCGGTCACGATCGACGCCGGCGGTGAAGTTGCCGGTCTCTACCGCAAGATGCACATTCCCGACGACCCGCTCTACTACGAAAAGTATTACTTCACGCCCGGCGATTTGGGCTTTCGCGCTGTCGATACGGCCTTTGGCCGCGTAGGCGCGCTGGTCTGCTGGGACCAGTGGTATCCCGAGGGCGCCCGCCTTACCGCGCTCGAGGGCGCCGAGGTGCTCTTCTATCCCACCGCCATCGGCTGGCACCCGGCCGAAAAAGAGCAGTACGGCACAGCCCAGTACGACGCCTGGCAGACCATCCAGCGCGCTCACGCCATCGCCAACGGCGTCTATGTGGCTGCC
>JAKABE010000124.1 GCA_021801945.1 Acidobacteriota bacterium | reverse complement strand
CGACACGGTGACCATCAACTATTCCGTCAATCTGCGCTTGGTTTCGGATCTGGTGGGCGCGCCGGTCAGCGAGCTGGAGGCGCTGAACCCCAGCCTGCTGCGTTCCGTTACGCCGCCGGACACCCCCTTCGATCTTCACCTGCCGGCGGGGACAGCCACGCTCTTCAACGATCACATTGCCTTGATTCCCGAGGACAAGCGCGCCAGCTGGCGTTATCACACCGTCAAGGCGGGAGACACTCTGGCTTCGGTAGCGCGCGAGTACCATGTTTCGGAGGCCGCGCTGGCGGCCGCCAATCAAATGCGCGAATCTGCCAGCCTGGCAGATATGACGGCCCTGGTGGTCCCGGTCCGCTTCGAGAACGAGGCCCTGGTGGGTGCGCGGTTCTACGTCGTGCGCAGGGGCGATACGCTGGGAGCGATTGCCCGGCGTTTCGGTGTTTCGGTCGGCGAGTTGCGGACCTGGAACGGCATCCACGGCTCGATAATCCGTGCGGGCCATCGCCTGTACGTGGCCGCGCCGGAGCGGGCGCGGGTTCGCCCAACCAGCCGCCGGCTCGCCTCCGCCAGCCTCGCCAGAGGCCGGGAAGAGGGTGAAGGCAGGGTGGGTGAACGGGTGTACACCGTGCGCAGAGGGGATACGCTGGGCGCGATTGCGGACCGCTTCGGGGTTTCAGTGAGCGAGTTGCGGGCCTGGAACGGGATCCACGGCTCAGGGATCCGTGCGGGCCGCCGCCTTTATGTAGCCGATCCGGTTGGGGCGCGCGGGAGTCGCGCATTGGCCCAGCACCGGCAAGCCCGCGTCTCTCCCGGCGACCCGGTTCCCGCCAGGGGAAAGGATGCCGCCGGCTCCCGGTAAGGCCGCTGGATCCGATGCCGGAATTGGCTCTGGCGTTCGGTGTAGCCAGACAATCACCCACTCCGCGCTGGACCGGCCTTCCCTGCGGAAGTAAAAAGCGCGAGAACCTCATTCAAGACTTGTATTTTGCCGCTTTTTGTGTGCAAGCTATAGCTACGCATTCCAAGCGCAAGCGGAGAATGGTGATCCGCTGCGCGAAGCGACCAACAGAAAGAAGGCAGCGGCAAGAGCGGTTCCAGAGTTTCCGCGCCCTATTGAGAATTGTGCCCGTTGGCAGTCCGTTGCCGGGGGCTCTCCCGGTAGAGCAACTCCAGAAGCGATGCAGCCGCCGGAGGCAATGGGATGGACGACCAATTCAAGATGTACGCGATGAGTGACGGCAATCCCACGGGGGAGCCCGAGGATCTCGATCCCGATCAAATGGCAGATTTTGCGGATGAGGAAGAGGAGATCGAGGGCATTGGCATACTGACCACCTCGGACGACGACGATGAGGTGGTGGCCGAGGAGGAAGTGATTGCCGTTGTGGAGGAAACTGTAGTACAGCCAGCGGCGCGGAGGCCCGCCAAGAAAAAGTTAGCCAAGAAGAGATCGGCTACAAAGAAGGCGGCGAAGAAGACAGCCGTCAAGAAGGTCGCCAGCAAGAAAGCGGCAAGAAAAGTTGCCAAGAAGGCGGGCGTGAAGAAGGCTGTGGCCAAGAAGGCCGTGAAGAAGGCGGCCAAGAAAGCAGTCAAGAGCCCGGCAAAGAAAGCAGCCACACAGGCCGCAAAGAAAGTCGCGAAGAAGGTTGTGGCCAGGAAGGCGGCCGCCAAGAAAACCGCAGTCAAAAAGTCACCCAGGCGAGCAGCTAGAAGGAAGAAATAGACAGAATCGGCAACTCGAATGATTCGGCACGAAGAGAGCCCGGCATTAAGCCGGGCTCTCTCGCGTTGGAGCGTTTTCGCTTCACTTCCCGACATCGAAATATCGTGCGAGGTGGGCTCTTCTCAAGTAAGAGCCCACCTCGGCCGCACGGTTTCTGCAGCGAGCAGATTCGAAAACGCTGTAGGGCAAGCGAAGAAGAACCGCGATCACCGTTGTCCCGCGGCAGCAAGGATCTTTCCGCCATTATTAGGAGCTGCGCGGAGCGGCCACAATGGCGATTGCGGCTTGATTGGCGCGTTCGAGCAGGGATTCGCGGTCGAACAAGAGGGTGCGGCCAGCTTCGATGGAGAGACAACTGGCGCCTGCGCCGATCATCGCTTCCACCGTCTGGACGCCGATGACCGGCACATCAAAGCGCATGTCCTGATTGGGCTTGGCTACCTTGACCACGGTCAGCCGGCGTTCCAGCGTTGATGCGCCGCCATCGAGCGATTGCATGAGCCGGCCGGCGCGCTCGATGGTTGCGTCCGTGCCTTCCATCGCCTCGACGGCCACGCAGGCCTGGGCGGCCACCACCACGGTCTGGCCAATGTCGAACCCAGCCAGGGCGCGCGCCACCTGCAAGCCATAGCCGATGTTTTTCCGTTCATTCTCGTCCGGAGCTCGAGCGGTGAGCACGCCGTCCGTGGCCAGTAGCGGTTCGAGAAAGGCGGTTGAACTCATCAGCTCGATGCCCTCGTCGGCGAGCACCTTGGCCACCGCGCCCAGCAGGGCATCAGTGGAGCGGGTCCGCAGGTTCAGCAGCAGTTTAGCCAGCCGCCAGTCGGGCCGTATGCTCGAAAAGATCTGCTTGTGTTTCACCTGCCCGGCCATCACGGCCACCGTCACGTCTTGCTTTTGAAAAAACTGAATAAGGCGCGAAAGCTCACCCAGGGAAAGCCAATTAACCGTGATCCGGTCGTCGCACGCCGCGCGATGATTGATCTCCGGATCGGCTTCTTCGCGAATGGCCGCCACCACCACGGAAAAGCCCTGTGCCCGCGCCGCGTCGATCAGCAGAAACGGAAACCGTCCATTGCCGGCAATGAGGCCGAGCTTCATCTTTACTTGATGACTCCACGCTGGCTGCGCTCGATGAACGCGACAAGCAGCGCCACATCTTCGCTATCCATTTCATGCAGCTTTTCGAGTGCCTGGGAGGTGTTCAGCTTGGACACGAGCAACAGGCGAAAGGCCTTTTGCAGCAATTTGATCCGCTCCGGGGTGAAACCGCGGCGTTCGAGTCCGATGGTGTTCACGCCAAATGCCCTGTTTTCGCGCCGCGAAGAGGTCTTTGAAAAGGGCAGAACGTCCTGGGTGACGATAGTGCCGCCGCCCACAAAGGCGTAGCGGCCCACGGTACAGTGCTGATGTACGGGGCAGAATGCGCCCAAGGTGGCGTGGTCCTCGATGATTACGTGGCCGGCGAGCGTGGCGGCGTTGGCCAGGATGCAGTGGTCGCCGACAACGCTGTCATGGCCGATGTGCGCACAGGTCATCAGCAGGCAGTTGGAGCCGATCCGCGTGATCCCGCCGCCGCCCACTGTGCCACGGCTGATGGTCACGCACTCACGGATGGTGTTCCCGTCGCCGATCTCGGTTTCAGTGGGTTCGTCTTTGTACTTCAGATCCTGGGGCGCCACGCCGATGGAGCTAAAGGGATAGAAGATGTTGTGCGCGCCTATGCGGGTGCGGCCGTCGATCACGACGTGGGAGATGAGGGTGCAATGCTCGCCCAGGACCACTTCGGGACCGATGGTGCAGAAGGGGCCGATGGTGCAGGAGGTCGGCACGCGGGCCCCTGGAGCAATCACCGCGCTGGGATGGACACTCAAGCTTGCGTCTCCGCTGTGGGCTCGGCGACGCCGCCCGTGGCCGACTCATTCCCGTGGGCGCGCTGTTCGCGCTCCCGCGTCACCACTTGGCAGGTGAGCGTGGCCTCGCAGGCCAGTTTGCCATCCACCAAGGCGCGGCCCGCGATACGCCCAGCCCGGCTCCGGAAGGCGAGCACGTCCACCTCGATGCGCAACTGGTCGCCCGGCGTGACGGGGCGACGGAACTTGGCCCGTTCGATGCCGGTGAAGACCACCAGCTTCTTGTGCCGGTCGTCCAGTTCGGCCAGCATAATCATCCCTCCGGCCTGGGCCATGGCCTCCACCACCAAGACGCCGGGCATGATGGGATAGCCAGGAAAATGGCCCTGGAAGAAGGGCTCGTTGACGGTCACGTTCTTAAGGGCGACCAGCCGCTTCGCGGGCTCGTATTCCAGCACCCGGTCAATAAGGAGAAACGGGTAGCGATGAGGGAGAAAATCCAGGATCTCCTGGATGGAAAAGGTCATGCTCTCGCTCCAGACAAGCGCTCAGGTCGGGACACTTCGCGCTCCCCTGGATTATAAATTCACAGCAATGCCGGAAGTCTTTACGCTGGGGGATCCTTGACCCTCTGCCGGGCGGTGTCCGAACGGAAGCGGGCGGCATGGATGGGGTCTAGTAGGAGCTCTCGATTCTTTCAGGCCATTGTCGCAGAAACGCCGCCATCTGCTCCGCCCGTACAGGCTTCTGGAACAGATAGCCCTGCCCGGCATCGCAGCCGCACTCCTGAAGCACCTCCAACTCCTCGGGCTCCTCCACCCCCTCAGCCACGGTGCGCAAGTTCAACTGCCGCGCCATGGCCATGATCGTCCGGCAAAGAGCCTGCATCTTGGCTGAGCGGTCGATGCCGTGGATAAAGCAGCGGTCGATCTTCATGGCGTCCAAAGGCAAATCGCTCAACATATTGAAGCCGGTGTAACGCGTCCCGAAATCGTCCACGGTTACGCGCACTCCCATGGTCTTCAACTGCCGCACTCGCTGGGCGAATAGCTCTTCATCGTCAAAAAGCATCGATTCGGTCAATTCGACCTCCAGCTTGGTGGGAGCGATCGGAAAAGCGGACAGAGCGGCGCGTACGGTGCGAATGAAGTCGTCACGGCGCAGATTCGCCGCCGAGGCATTTACGGCGATCAGCGGAAGGGCCAGACCTTGGTCCCGCCAGCACTGCGCATCCTTGAGCGCAGTGCGCAGAGTGAAATTGAGGATGCGATGAATGAGGCGTGAACGCTCGGCAATCGGAATAAACTCGCTGGGCGGGATGGACCCCAATTCGGGGTGGTTCCAGCGGGCGAGCGCTTCGGCCCCCAGCACGTGGCCGTTGGCAAGAGACACTTTGGGCTGATACACCACGTGGAAATCTCCGCGGTCGAGGCCCTTGCCGATCTCTGCCTGCAACATCTGTTCGCGGAAGATTTGGTGGTTCATATTGGCGCGGAAGGCCAGCACTGAGGCGCTTCCGGCGTAGGCGGCCTTGCCGGCAGCCAGGCTGGCGTAGCGCACTAGGTCATCGGGCGATTCCGTATCGGTGGGGCAGAAGGCAACGCCAGCCGCCACTTCAAGCCGGCCGTGCGCCCCGCGTGGGGTTGCGCGTTCTAGCACGCGCATCAGCTCCTGAATCTGCCGCCGCGCCGGCTTGTCCGCTTTGGCGGAATCCTGGGCCACCAGGAAGCAGCCGTCGCTGAAGCGCCCTAGCAGTACTCCGGAGGTTGAGGCGGAACGCACGATGCCTGCTATGTGACGAAGCAGCACCGACGTTTCCTTGCCGCCGCGCAACGTGAACTCCCGGCGCAGGTTGAGAATCTCGATCCAGAACAGCGAGATTTCCCGGTCCGGCGTCCGGTTTCGTAACATGGCTGCCAGCAAGTGCTGAAACGACTCGTAGTTTAACAGCCCCGTTTGGCTGTCGAAACGATACCCGTGGACCGCTAAATTCGGGCGCAGTTCGGCATTCACGTGCGGCTCCTGGGGGATTGCCCGGCCAACTTGCTGCGCGTACGGCAGCACATAGCCTGCCCGTACCGGCCGGGATCGCGGGCTGGGGGAACCGAGCTCAAAGTTGGGCTCGACATTACAGACCTCTGGGATCTTCGCAGGCCATCATCTTTTCATCAGGAGAGGCCTTTGCTGAAGAGAGCACTCGGCGTGCCAAACGGTGGTTGCTGCAAAAGAAAGGGAAAAACAGCAGCCGGACTCGCGGCGCAGGAATTCTTTGCACACCGGCAGGTAATTTCTACATGCCCCGTTCAGGGCCTTCCGCCGGTATCTCCGGGGCGCAGTGGGGCGCGCCGATCCATCGCGCCTGAAACCGCTGAAGAATGTCATCGGAGATAAAAAATGGGCGGCAAGGTGAATGGCCCTGCCGCCGCCCGTCCCTGGGTTGTCTTGAAGGTACTGCAGTCCTGCGAAACTCTACGCGCTTATTGCAACAGCTTCAGCACTTCCTGCTGCACGCTGTTGGCCTGCGCGAGCGCGGCGATGCCGGTCTGGCTGAGAATCTCGTACTTCGACATGTTCGAGGTCGCCGAAGCATAGTCCGTCGCCTGGATGGCGTTCTGGGCCGAGGTCACATTCTCCTGCTGGGTGCTCATCACCTGGCTGATGGCCTTCAGGGTGTTGATCTCCGCGCCGATGTAGCCGTCTTGCGAAGTCACGTCGGTAATGGCCAGGTTTAGTTGGGTCAACGCGGACTGGGAGTCTACCTGGGTGGTCAGGTTCGTGGTGCTCAGGTTGGCGCCCGCGCCGTCCGAGTAGCTGGAGGTTGCAATTCCGCTGCTTCCGTCGGTGTCGGAAACCATGCCGGTGTTCAGCGTGCCACCCCCGGTTGAACTGTCGGCGATGGCGCCGGTGATGCCGACGCTGTAATACTCCGAGCTGGTCTTCGAAGGCGTGTCCGTTACGGTCGCGAAGGTCGCGGTTCCGATCGTTCCGTCGGCCAGGTTGTTGGCGCCAATCGTGATGCCTTCCGTGGCCGGACTGGTGGAGACGAAGGTCATGACTGTGCCGCTCACGGTTGCGGTAATGCCGTCGTTGGCACTGGTGATGCTTTGCGCGAACTGCGCCATTGTCTGTCCACCGGTCGCAACGGTGAAGGTGTTCCCGCCGATTACCAGCGTCTTGCCGGCTGTCAATGTATCGCCCGCCGCCCCTCCGTTCAGGGTCAGCGTGCCGATCTGATTCTGGTTGGCCGTGGCTGTAGTGGAGTTTGCCATGCCGGCAGAGTACGTAGCGTTCGCTACGCTGAACGTATCGGCGGAGTTAGTCGAGCTGAAGGTCAGGATCGTGCCCGTTGGATCCAGCGAGGCCGTGACCCCGTAGTTGCCGGCGTTGATGGTGGCCGCCAGGTTGGCCAGCGTGTCGGTTGTGCCAGACTGGCCCAACGTAATGGCGGCATTCGAGCCGATACTCAGCGTTCCGCCATTGAAGACCGGCGCTGTGCTGCCCGATTGCGCGATGGTGCCGATCACGTTGCTGAACCCCCCCCCCACGGTCGGAACGCCGGTCAACGCCGTGGGATTGGTGTTGTCGGTGAGGTTGGATCCCGAAACGGTAACGGAGGAGCTGGCAGCCATCAAGGTCAGTACCGTTCCCACCGCGTTGCCGCCCACCACGCCCGCATTTGTCGATGCCGTCACGCCATAACCGGCGGCATTGATCGTGGCCGCCAGGTGGGCCAGCGTGTCGGTCGAGTTCGCCAGACCCAGCGTAATGGTGTGGCTGCGGCCGTCGGAGCCGACGATGGTCAGCGTACCGCCCAGGGTGTCGTTCGATGCGCCCACCGTCAACGTGCCAATCTCGCCCGCCCCGTTGGTTCCCGTGCCCACCCCGATACCGGAGATGATGATGCCGGTGTCCGCGTTGCCGCCGCCCGCGGTGTTAGCCGCCTGCGCGGCGCTCACGGCCACGGTTCCGGCCTGCGCGGCTGTGCCGAAGCTGGCGCTCAGACCCAGACCGGAGTTATTGATCGCATCGATCACTCCCTGCGCCGTGTTGGCGTAGTTCGTGCCCGTGCCCACCGTGATGTTCGCCGTGGCCGGCGTCACCGTTCCGCTGGCGCCTTTGGCCAGGTAGTTGACCGCGATCGTGGTGGAACCGCCGGAATTCAGGCTATCGGAGGCCGAGGCGTTCGTTCCCCCCTGCGACAGATCGATGAACACGTTATTCTGCCCGCTAGAATAAGACATCACGCCACCTGTGTCGCCCACGCTGGATGAGGACAGGGTACGGATAAACAGCTCGTCGATCGAGGAGCCCGCCTGCGAGGAATCGCCGGTGTAGATCGACACCGTGGTGCCATTGAAGACCTGCTGCTGGTTGTAGGTCGTCGTCGATCCAATATTGTTGATCTCCGCCAGGATGGATTGGTACTCCTGATTGGCGGCGTTTTCCTGAGTAGCGTTCAGCGTCCCGTTGGAGGCCTCCGTGGCCAGCGTAATGGCGCGGTCCAACAGGTTGGTGACCTGCGAGAGCGCGCCGTCGGCCACCTGCAGCATGCCTACCCCTTCCGTGGCGTTGGTCTCCGACTGCGTCAAGGCAGCCGAGTTGGCCGCTAGGCCGTTCACCAGTGAGAGGCCCGCGGCGTCGTCCGCGCCC
>JAKABE010000123.1 GCA_021801945.1 Acidobacteriota bacterium | reverse complement strand
CGGTTTTGTAGCGGGACGGGGGCGGTGTGACATCCGGCGGATAGGGGGGGGCGCTGAATAACTTGAAGATTGCCTGCATGCGCGCCGACGGCGCCGAACCTGGCGGTGCCAGGCTGGGCTGCTTGAGAAAGGCGAGTAGTTCGTTCATGGGCTGAGCCGGCATCTTCGCGAAGGAAGGCATGATTCCTCCGCCTGTTTTGATGAAGGCCCGTGTGGCCGCCTCCCCCAAGGTGCTGACAGCGTTGTCGATGGCTGGCCCGCGCGTGCCCTTCAGATCCACGCCGTGGCACTCCTGGCAGTTCTGTTCATAGATGGCGCGCCCCATCTCTGGAACCGTTGGAAGGCCCCGTCTGCGCCGTACCGCACTGGGGGGCGCACTCGGAACTAAGCCGCCTGCATTGGCCGCTGTGGAATGCCCGGAAGGCTCGAGTTTGAGAATGGAGGGAACATTCCGGTTCACCACGTAGACGGTGCCGTTAGTGGGGTCGGATGCCGTACCGAAGAATAACGCTCCCCCGTTCACGCTGGGAAGCGAGATGGTTTCGCGATTGATGCTCGAAGGCATGTAGAAGCCGTATTGGGCTTTCGAGACGCGGTTCTTCCACCAGGCGATTTGCGAGGGTCGCATGAAGCCGGTGAATAGATACGATGGCTTCCAACCCTGGCGCGCAAAGGGCGGCGGGGCGGTGGGAAAAGGCTGCGTTGGCCAACTGTGCTCATCAGGTACGTGGCTTTGAGGAACGGGACGCTCTACCACGGGCCAAAGCTCCTTGCCGGTGAATTCATTAAAGACCCAAAGAAAGCCATTCTTGGACGCCACGGCCACAGCATCGATCATCTTGCCATTGTGCCTGACCCTGACCAGCTGGGGGGCTGCGTTCAGGTCGTAATCCCACAGATCGTGGTGAACATCCTGGAAGTACCAGAGCTTCTTCCCGGTGTTGGCGTCTAGCGCCACGAGGGAATCGGCATAGAGGTTAGCGCCCGGCCGGTCTCCGCCGTAAAGCTCGTACTTGCCGGAGGCTAAGGGGACAAAGACGATGCCGTGCTTCACATCGACGGTTAGTTCACCCCAGGCATCCACTCCGCCCATGTAGGTGTAGGCTTCCTTGGGCCAGGTGTTATATCCGAACTCGCCGGGGCGGGGAATGGTATGGAACACCCAGACCAGCTTTCCGGTCACCACATCGAAGGCCCGGATGTCGCCGGGAGGCGCGAGGTATCCTTCACCGGTTGCGCTGCCGAGAATGATGATGTTCTTGTATACCTTGCCCGGACACCTGGAAGACAACGGCCTGGTGGTGCGGTAGAGACCGAGCCGAAGGCTTAGCTTACCGTGATTGGCGAAGGAATCCACGAGCTTGCCTGTCTGGGCATTGATCTCATCGAGGAAGCCGTTCGATTCTACGATCAGCCGCTGATCCTTCTTATCCTTGCTCTGCCAAAAGGTAATGCCGCGCAGGCCCATGATGCCGCTGAAGAAGGACGGGCTACCACCGGGGGTGGTGAAGCGGTGGATCCACAGTTGCTTCCCTGTGCTGGCGTTGACCGCAATCAGCGAGCCGTTCTCCGCGTCGAGATAGGCAATGTTGCCGACGACCAAAGGACTGAAGGTGTATGGCAGGTGATCCCCGGCCGGAAAACGCCAAGCCAGCTTGAGTTGGCTTACATTGCCGGTATTGATCTGCTTCAACCCCGAATAGTGCGAGCTGTCCGGACCGCCGAGGTAATCGCTCCAGGTGGTTCGGCGTGCCCAAGAGGCTGAGCTTGGTTGTGCGGATGCTGCTCCGGTCCAGACCAGCGCGGCCAGACTAGCAGCAAAAAAAAGCCTGAGCTTGCCCATCATGATCCCCCACGTCATCGTCGCGCCCACTTGCCTGACGCGGCTGATTGCATCTGGTTTATCCATGTGCTGATTGCGCAGGATAGAAGTCCATCCAGTGCGCGACCCCCAGCCTTTTATCTCCGTTGCACTTCGAATTCAGGAGAATGTGTGCGAGGCGCGCGAATGGACATATCGCAAAGCGTAATTCGCATTATGCAACACACGGCGGCTGTTTTCTCTTGCAGACAGCACTCTATCATGTTTGGGGCCTGGCCTACACAATGGAAGCTGCAGCGGAGTACGCTGGCAGTATGGGAGACGAGAATGACAGGATTTTAGACGCATCCCGCAGCGGGTCACATTGCGGATAGTACTCATCCACAGGCGGCGCCGTATTCATCGATCAAAGCGACGGGTATTGCCGATCTAACCGCAGCGGTTTTGTGGGTAGAAGCTTTTTCCATAGATCCTGCGAGAGGCAAACAGGCCCGTAAGACTCGGATGGTAAGCAGGCTTATAGTGGGTTTTGGGGTGGTATCCTGGGACCTCGATAGATGGAACCGCAGGAGGAGCTTCTTGTCGCATAGATTGCCTACTCTCATATGTTTGCTGGCTCTGGGCATGGTTGCTGCGCCCAGGTCGAACGCCGCAGGCCCAAGCTGGGGCTCGAAGAAGGATCTTCGCTTTAGTGTCGTGGACGTGGAAGGCGGAGCTGCTTCCATTTGGGTAACCCCGGAGGGTAAGTCGCTCGTCATTGACACTGGCTGGCCCCCAGGCTTCGGCCAGTGGCCGATGCGCAGGGGCGCAAAGTCTGCTCCCCCGATGACTTCGAGCGCCGTGCGCATCGCCGCGGCCGCAGCGGCGCTAGGCGTCACGCACATCGACTATCTGTTGTTGACGCACTATCACATCGACCACTCCGGCGGCGTGGATGCGCTGCTCGAGAAACTGCCCGCCAACACGTTCGTCGATCACGGCCCCAACAGCCAGTTTCTTCCGCCCAATGTTCCTGCCCGCTTTCGCAACTCCCCCTTTACTACTGAGGCGCTCTATAAAAAATGGGTCGCCGCCTACCAGGGCCATCCTCACATCTCGGAAAAGGTGGGCCAGACGCTCGACATCGGCTCGCTGCACATCAAGTTTGTGGCCAGCGCCGCGAAATTGATCAACTCCCCGCTCCCAGGCGCCGGCCAGCCCAACCCGTACTGCGTCGGCGTGCCGCAGAAGGCGGACGATGGTGGTTTGGAGAATGTCTATTCGTTGGGCATGCTGATGACCTTCGGCAAGACGCGCATCCTCGACCTGGGAGACAACACCTGGAACAATGAGCTGAAGCTGCTGTGCCCGGTGAACAAGATTGGCAAGGTGGATGTGTACTTTGTTACTGGCCACGGAATGAACCTTTCCAGCAGCCCGCCGACGGCGGCCTTTGCGCCGCTGGTGGCGCTGATGCAGAACGGTCCCCTGAAGGGCGGCGATCAGGCTGTGCTCAAGACCGTCGAGAGTTTTCCTGGCCTAGAGGGTTTGTGGATGGAGCATTACTCTGTGCGCTATCCGGCACTGAACCCCAATCCCAACTACATCGCCAATCTCAACACGAAGCCCGACAAGACCTATCCGATTAACCTGGACATTGCCCCGTCAGGCAAGATTACGGTCACCAATCCGCGCAACGGATTTACCAAGGTTTATTGGGCGCGTGCGGCTGGCCACCAGGACAAGTAGTCATGGGCTGTAGTTCGTCGATCCCATGTGCGCTGAGGTTTTTGCAACTTTTTCGCTTCACGTGTTGACATTGCAGCATCGTTCCAGGTGGGCTCTTCATGAGGAAAGGCCCACTTGATCGCAGGGTTTCTGTAGCAAGCAGAACCCAAAGCGCTGTAACGCGCCTGGGGTGAATCCCCGCAGCCGGAATCGCTTGCGGCGAGGACTGCCGACGGATTCAGCGGCTTGACTGTCCACCCTGCCCCTGAGCGCCGAATTGCCCCGAGGCAGTATCGGGAGGCCCCTGCGGAGACATGGAAAAGAACAGAATTGCCACGGGTGTCGCGCATCGGGTGCCGCAGGATTTGCGGGAGGCGCTCATGTCCGATCCCGCGGCTCACGCAGCATGGCAGGATATTACTCCCCTTGCGCGCAACGAGTGGATCTGCTGGACCATCTCCGTCAAGAAGCCGGAGACCAGGAAGCAGCACGTCGAAAGGGTGTGCTCGGAGCTGAAAGAAGGAATGCGGCGGCCCTGTTGCTGGCCTGGCTGCCCGCATCGCTGAACCCCGGCGAGCGGCGCCGGCAGTTCACCCCCCCCTCCCCTCTTCCATCCCTGCGGAACGGCAGTTCATGTCGGCCTTGCTCACCGCAATTCTCCCGCCCACTGGCGAAATTTGGACAATGAAAAGATAGTAGAAATCGTCAGCAAGGATCCGGTCTTTCGGCGATAGTATTCTAGAGCGTCTAAGGAAAAGGCAGAAAGCTGGATTCATCGTCGAGGTTTGTCATGAAAGCGCTGGTACTGGAAGAAAAACTCCGCCTCTTGCTGCGCGAGATCGATCTGGAGCAGAAGATGGGGCCGCACGACGTGCGCATTCGCATTGGGCGTGTGGGCATTTGCGGCAGCGATGTGCACTATTACAAGCATGGGCGGATTGGTCCCTTTGTGGTGAACGCGCCCATGGTGCTGGGCCACGAGGCGGCCGGCGTGGTCATCGAGGTGGGCAAAGAGGTGAAAGACCTGGCGCCGGGCGACCGCGTCTGCATGGAGCCCGGCGTTCCCGACATGAATTCGCGGGCCAGCCGCGAAGGCCACTACAACCTGGACCCGGCGGTGCGCTTCTGGGCTACGCCTCCGATTCACGGCTGTCTGACGCCGGAGGTGGTGCACCCCGCGGCTTTCACCTTCAAGCTGCCCGATCATGTTTCGCTGGCGGAAGGGGCGATGGTTGAGCCCTTCGCTGTCGGATTGCACGCCGCGACCAAGGCCGGCATGAAGCCGGGCGCTATGGCCGTGGTGCTGGGCGCGGGGCCGATCGGAATCATGACGGCGCTTGCCGCTCAGGCTGCGGGTGCGGGGACGGTAATCATCTCCGATCTTTTCGCGGAGAAGCTGGCGATTGCAGGCCAGTATCCCGCGATCTTGCCCTTCGATATCCGCAGTGGCTCATTGGCCGCTTTTGTGGCCGAACAGACCGGTGGCTGGGGAGCGGATGTGGTCTTCGAGGCCAGTGGCAGCACGCGCGCCTATGAAGGAATCTTCGATCTCCTGGCGCCCGCCGGCGTGCTCGTGCTTGTGGGCATGACGCCTGCTCTTGCGCCCTTCGATGTGGTGGCGGCGCAGGCTAAGGAAGCCCGCGTGGAGACCGTCTTCCGTTATGCGAATGTCTATCCAAAGGCCGTGGCTCTGTTGGCCTCGGGCAAGGTGAATCTGAAGCCACTGCTTTCGGCAACCTTCCCTTTTGCGCAGGGGATTGCCGCCTTTGAACGCGCCGCCGAGGGTCGTCCGGCCGACGTCAAGCTGCAGATTGCGGTTGAGGACTCCGCTGCGTGAGCGATCAGCACACTGAATCTTCTACTCTCGATGGCGCCCGGCATGACCGTTACGTGCTGGGCATGCCCTTGGCTCTGCTGGGCGGATACATCGCCATCGTGCTGTGCATGACTGGCGACGGAATCGAACAGGCCTTCCTCTCAAAGTATCTAGTGAATCTGGGCTTCAGCGCCCGCGACGCGGCGCTGGTTTTCAGCGTCTATGGCGGCACCGCTGCGCTTTCCAGTTGGCTCTCGGGAGTGCTGGCCGAGGTCTTTTCGCCGCGGCGCGTCATGCTGGTCGGAATTGCCTGGTGGCTGGTCTTTCACGTGCTCTTCCTCAGCCTGGGCCTGGCGCATCTCAACCTGCCCTTGACGCTGCTCTTTTATGGCATTCGCGGCTTCGCCTACCCGCTGTTCTTCTACGGCTTCTTCGTATGGGTGGTACAGAAGAGCCGTCCGCATGAGCTTGCCTCGGCTATTGGATGGACTTGGAGCATGTTCACCATCGGTTACGGCGTAATTGGGTCTTATCTGCCCAGCTACACGATTCCGCGGATCGGCTTCATGGGAACCCTGTGGATGTCGATTGCGTGGGTGCTGGGAGGGGGGCTGCTGATCTACTTCTTTACCGATGGCCGCGCAATGCCCCGGCCCAAGAATTCTCAGCCAGAGCAGCGCAAGGTGGGCAGAGGCACGAGCAAGCTTGAGGAGATCAGCAAGTGCGTGACGCTGATCTACCACAACCGCAGCATCGCACTGGCGCTCGTCACGCGCGTCATCTGCAATCTCTCTTTGTTTGGCTTTCCGGTGATCATGCCGCTGCTCTACACCTCGCCGCGCGTAGGCTTCAGCGTCCCCGAGTGGCTGCGCATCTGGGGAACGTTCTTCCTGGTGCAGCCAGTCACCAATGTGGCCTGGGGACTGATTGGCGACCGCATCGGGTGGATGCGCCAGATGCGTTGGTTCGGCTTCGTCGGCTGCGGCACGGCATCGCTGCTCTTTTACTGGCTCCCGATCCATTTTCCCCATAACACCGTGGCCGCTACAGTGGCGGCGTTGCTGTTTGCCTTTACGGTGACCTCGTTTGTCCCCATGGGTGCGATTTTTCCCGCCATGGAGCCTGAGCACCAGGGCGCCGCAGTTTCGGTGCAGAACCTGGGCGGAGGACTGGCCAACTTCGGCGGGCCCGTCCTGGCCGCGCTCATCCTGCCCTTCTGGGGCATCAAGGGCGTGGTGATCGTCTATGGTGTCTTGTACTATTTCGCTGCCGTCCTCACGTACTTCATTCATGTCGACCAACCCAAAGGCGTATCCTCCGCTTCCCTGGCCGCACATTGAGGACGCCGGCGGTAAGAACCGGCCACACTTCACCTCCAGTCTCCAGTCTTTTCCAAGTGGCCAAAATCGGAGTATGCTTGTGCCTCAGAGAAAATAATGGATTCACAGTAGCTTCAGGATCGGTACGCCCGAGATGCGCCTTTGCCAGGTCGCCATTCTTTGAGGCGGGTCGAATGGGAAGCGGTGTTTCCTGCGTACAGCCAACCCGGATACACGCGGGAATGGAAAGGACTCCGCGCGATGGAATCACCTTCAAGGAGAGGCATGCCGAAAGGTGCTAGCCTTCCAGCGGTTGGCTCTCTTTCGGCCTTTTCACTTCCTGCTTTATCGGACGCCATCCAAGCCGCCAGCACTTCATACCAGAGGCTCAAAATCGAAATCACAGATATCCGCACGGCCCAGGTGATGGTCCACGGAGCCCAGACGCACATCCGGGTCGATTCGGACCAGGGCATCTTCGGAGAAGGGGAATGTACAGATGCCGCAGGGGGAGCGGTATCGCTGATCCAAAGTTTGCGGCCGGTGCTCATCGGGCAGAATCCGCTTGATGTGGAACCGCTCTGGGAGCGGGTCCGCACCATGGGCATCTTCTCCGGGGCGCAAGGTGGGCAGTTCGTTTGCGCTCTATCAGGCCTGGAAATCGCCTTGTGGGACCTCGCCGGAAAGGCTCTGGGATTGCCTGTCTACAGGCTGCTGGGCGGAAAGTTTCGCGATCGGGTCCGAGTTTATTGCGACGCGGAAATTGGCAATCCTCTCGCACCGGATTCGGACCGGAAGATTGCATGGATCAAGTCTCAAGGATTTTCGATGATAAAGATGGACCTGGACGATTTCAGGGATCGAGCTAAGTGGGCCCTGTATGGCTGGCAGGCCAGCAACGGCGAGATCGATCGCATGGTGAAGTGGGTGTCGACGGTGCGCGAAAACATGCCAACGGACATGGCACTGGCCTGCGACATGCACGGCCGCTACGACGCTTCCACCGGCAAGAAGGTCGCCCAGGCGCTGGAGCCCTTCCGGCTGACCTGGCTGGAGGAACCGTGTCCGGCAGAAGACATCGACGCCATGGTGGACATCCGGCAGTCAAGCCATACGCCCATTGCCTGCGGGGAAAACCTATACATGCGCTGGGGATTTAGAGCGTTGCTGGAGAAGAAGGGCATCGACATCATCGAGCCCGATTTTCAGAAGACCGGTGGTCTTGCCGAAGCCCAGAAGATCGCCAACCTGGCGCAAACCTTCTCTGTCCCTGTGGCGCCGCACAGCGTGTGTTCGCCGATCGGACAGATGGCGACAGCTCACGCTTGCACCACCTTCCCAAACTTCCTGGCCCAGGAGTGGCATTGGATCGATGTGCCCGATCTCTGGAGAAACTGGGTCAAGGAGGGCAACATCATCGAGAATGGGTTCATCGCTCCTTCGGACCGGCCAGGCCTGGGCGTGGAGATGTACGAGGAAGTGGCAAAGAAGGCACAAATTCCCGGAACACCGTGGTTCGAACCCGGGCGATAGGCTAAAGGGTGAGGGAGATCCCCCGGCTTTGCCGGGGTGGCAGTAGCAGTTTGACATTTGCGTGAGTCCATCCAAGAAACTCCAATCGTGAGCCGACCAAAGCGCACGACAAGG
>JAKABE010000122.1 GCA_021801945.1 Acidobacteriota bacterium | reverse complement strand
ACGCCGATGTAGAAGCCATCAATGAGGTCGCTCTTGCCAACCCTCGCCACCCAAACCACCGGCCGCACGAAGAGGCGGTCATAGAGCCAGTCCATTGCCCAATCGGAAAACCAGAAGCGATGCAGCACTCTCCCAGTTGGGCTCGAAGCCAGTGCTGCGGCAAATTCGCGCCTGCGCAGGAAGAGCACGTACGCGAGATACAATCCGAGAAAAGAGACCAGAGCGACGATACCCTCGGAAGCCGTTTCGCTGAAGTCTGGCAGGCGGGCCGCTCCCGGATTCCAGGGAAGAACACCGCTGAGAAGCTGCGCAAAGGGCGCCTTTATGTAACCGCCCACAATGGAAAGGAACGCGAGAATGATGCACGGTATGAGCATTGCGTAGCCCGGTTTGTGCGCTACCTCGCTATGCTGCTCGCCAAAGAAGACCAGAAAGATCATCCGAAATGTGTACAGAGACGTAAGGAGCACGCCGGCCAAAGCGCTAACCCAGAGCCAGATGCTCCCGTTGGCCGCGGTATAAGCGCCCCACAGAATCCAGTCCTTGCTGAAGGCGCCTGCAGTGATCAGCGGCAGGCCGGCAAGAGAGCAACCCGCAGTCAGAAAAGTCCAGAATGCGATGGGAAGGTCCTTCCGTAGCCCGCCCATACGGAAGATGTCGTGCTCGCCGTCCAACGACTCAATCACGATGCCGGCGCCCAGGAAGAGCAACGCCTTGAAGAAGGCATGCGTCATGAAATGGAAGATGGCGGCAGGCCACGCGCCCACGCCCAGGGCCAGGAACATGTATCCGATCTGGCTGATGGTCGAATAGGCAAGCACACGCTTGAGGTCATGCTGTGTGAGCGCGCTGAAGCCTGCCATGAGCAGGGTTGCGGCTCCAATCACTACAACCGCGAACTGAGCAACCGGCGCGAGTCCGTAGAGAACATGCATGCGCGCAATCAGATAGACGCCGGCGGTGACCATGGTGGCCGCGTGGATGAGAGCGCTGACCGGCGTGGGACCGGCCATGGCATCGGGCAACCAGGTTTGGAGAGGCAACTGCGCCGATTTGCCTACAGCGCCGCCCAGCAGCAGCAGTGCGGCAGCCGTGGCAACAGCAGAACCGGTGTGCCACTGGAGCACGGCGCGGTGCATGACCTCCTGAATGTTGAGCGTGCCGAATTGATGGAATAGCAGGAAGAGGCCGATCACCAGTGCGGTATCGCCGACGCGGGTGACGATGAATGCCTTGCGGCCGGCGAGGCCATTCGCCGGATCGCGATACCAGAACCCGATGAGAAGGTAACTGCACAGACCCACACCTTCCCATCCGAGATAGAGCAGCAGCAGATTATCTGCGAGAACCAGGGTCAACATGCAGGCGACGAACAGATTCATGTACGCGAAGAAGCGGCCATAACCGTCGTCGCCGCGCATGAATTCTGTGGAGTAAACATGAATGAGAAAGCTGACAAACGCGACCACCACCATCATGATCAGGGACAACGGATCGAGATAGAGCGCGATCTCAGGACGCAACCTGCCGACATCGAACCACCTCCAAAGCACCTGAGTGTAGACGCCGGCAGCAGGCGTAGTGCGTATGAAGGAAATTGTCACGAGCAGTGAAATGATGGAGGCTGTACCGACGGAACAACTCGCTAGCCACGCTACAGCTTTTCGCGGCAGACGCACCACGGCCAGCACGAGCGCGCTCGCGAAAGGGATCACCGGGACCAGCCAAAGAAGGCGAAGCATCGTTATCCTCTCATTTTGCTGACTGAATCTGCGTCGAGTGTTTGCCGTTGATGAAAGTGACGCAGGAGCAACCCAAGACCGACTGACACTTCCGCGGCCGCCGCGGCAAGGATAAAGAGAAAGATAATCTGACCGTCAGGCTGTCCCCAGCGGCTTCCAGCCGCGACGAAGGCTACGCCTGCGCCGTTGAGCATGATCTCGATGGAGATGAGAATGAAGAGCAGATTGCGGCGCAGAAGAAGTCCGGCGAGGCCGAGAGCGAAGAGGATGCCCGCCAGAATGAGACCGTAGGCCATCGGAACGCCGTTCACCTGTGCACCTCCGATCCCGTGGACGATGGCCGCCCGAGGTGACAAGCTCCCACCAGAGCACCAAGCAACAGCATCGAAGCCAATTCGACGCCAAGCAGATATGGACCGTAAAGTGCCATGCCTACCTGCTTCGGCGTCGCCATCTGGCCAATGGCTCCTGGAGCAGGCGAGCGAACGATCAGATAAACGACCTCGGCGAGGAGAAGCGCGGAGAGAAGGACAGGTCCGATCCATGCGCGCCCCGCGAGCCACTGGCGCTCCGTCTCCCGGGCCCGTTCGCCCAGGTTCAGCATCATCACCACAAAGACAAAGAGCACCACGATTGCGCCAGCATAGATGATGACTTCAAGCGCAGCCACAAGCGGAGCACCCATCGTACAAAAGACCACAGCCACGGCCAGAAGTGAAACGATCAAATAGAGCAGCGCATGGACCGCGACTAAACGAGTAATCGCCAGAACAGTGGACAGGATCGCCACAGCTCCGGCGACGAAGAAAGCGGATTGGAGGAAACTCGTCATGGCATCAACCTGTAGACGTCTGTCGGCGGAGCCTCATTCTCCGCCTCGCCCTTGTCTTTACCGCCGATCTCGACTCCGGAAACCCGCCAGAAGTTATATCCGGGATACTTGCCCGGTCCATCGATCAGCAGATCGTTTTTCTCGTAAACCAGGCTCTGGCGGTTGTACTCCGACATTTCAAAATCCGGAGTAAGCTGAATCGCATAAGTCGGGCAGGCATCCTCGCAAAGCCCGCAAAAGATGCAGCGCGAGAAATTGATGCGGAAGAATTCCGGATAGCGTCGCCCGTTCTCATCCTCCGTGGCCTGCAAGGCGATGCAGTCTACCGGACAAACAGCGGCACAAAGGTAGCAAGCCACGCAGCGCTCGCCTCCGTCCGGGTCGCGCGAGAGAACAATGCGGCCTCGCGTGCGCGGCGTGAGGTACGGCTTCTCGTCCGGATACTGAATCGTGACGCGACGGCGAAAGGTGTGCAGAAAGACGTTCCAAATCGTTCGAAGCACGCTCAGCATCGCATCAAACTCCTTTCTCCCTCAGGCCTTTGCCACGACAAGTGCGCCGGTGACGAGGAGGTTGGCCAGCGCCAGAGGGAACATCACCTTCCACCCGAGAGACATAAGTTGATCGAAGCGCAGCCTGGGAAGCGAAGCCCGTAGCAGAATGAAGAAGCAGAGAAAAGCAAAGACCTTGATCAGGAACCACACGATCGGCGGCAGCCAGGGTCCCATCCATCCACCCAGAAAGAGCACAGTTATCATCGATGAGATCAGGGTGATTCCCAAGTACTCTCCAACGAAGAACATGCCAAACTTCATGCCGGAATACTCGGAGTGAAAGCCAGCGACCAGTTCCGCTTCAGCCTCGGGGAGATCAAAGGGCAGCCGCCGCGCCTCGGCAACGCCTGCGATAAGGAAGAGGATGAAACCGACGAACTGTGGAACTACGTACCAGAGGCGATGCTGTGCCTCCACGATGGCTGTGAGGTTGAAGGTGCCAGCTAAAAGCACGACTCCCATCAGGGACAGCCCCATAAAGACTTCATAGCTGATCATCTGCGCCGCCGCACGGAGCCCGCCCAGTAGCGAGTACTTGTTCCCGGACGCCCAACCCGCCAGCACGATACTGTAAACGCCGAGCGAGGACATGCCTAGAAAGAAGAGCAGACCGATATTCAGGTCGGAAACGACGATTCCTGGAGCGACCGGAAGCACCGCGAAGGACATCAACACCGTGACCATGATGATGGCGGGCGCGATGATGAAGACACCTTTGTCGGCGAAAGGTGGTATCCAATCTTCTTTCGTGAAGATCTTGATCATGTCGGCGACGACTTGCAGCAGTCCGAAAGGCCCGACGCGATTGGGGCCGTAGCGATCCTGCCAGAGCGCCAATAGCCGGCGTTCCATCCAAATAAGAAACGCGGAGAGGCTGAGCGCCACAATCAGGACGCCGATGATCGACACAATGGGATGAGGACTCATCATCGTGCCCCCTCGATCCGGCGCCAGGCAGGAAGTTCCTCACCGAAAGCGGCGGGCAGGCCGTCCGGAATACCGGCAATCCCCGCAGGCAGGTCCGGTAGTACTCTCACCGGCAAACGCTGAATTTCACCGCCCAGCTCAATTTTCACTTCACCGGCATGATCCTTCACGCCAAGACTCGCGGCATCGTCTGCATTCAAAGCCAGATACGGCGCGAATGCTAGCTTCGCGACGGCGGGAGCATGGCGGCTGAGTTCTTCAGAACCGAAGATATGCTCGATGGGAATCACCAGCCATTCCCGTTCGTGCCGTGCGAAATGGCCGGGAATTCGTGTGAAGTAGTCGCCCTTGCCCGATGGCTCGATCAGGCGAACTCCTGGATCTCCCGGTCTCAGCGCCGCACCAATCTCGCTTTGGAACTTGTTGACGGACTGAATTGAGTTCCAACCGGGCGACCAGAAGAAGGGCTGCAGCGCGCCCGGAGGCTGGAGAGGCGCGCCTTCCATGGTGTAGGAGAGCGCCGAGTCCGGATCTTCAGGAGGCTTCGGCTCGACAACGGTGAGATTCGCTGTCATCGCCGTGCGCCCGCTTGCGCGATGCGGCTCGCGCGGAACCTTCGCGCCAGCCGTGCGGAACTTCGAGGTCGGCGCGGCATCAGCAACGGCAGCCAGTTGAGGCACTTCCTTCGCGAGATCAGCCAGCACGTCATCAAGCGAAGACCATTGCGGCTGGCGCAACCAGCGCCAGCTTTCGCGGATGTCCGTCCGGTGCGGAAATACCGAAAAATAGCGCTGCGCCCGGCCTTCATTGCTGACCAGCGTGCCGTCGGATTCTGCAATGGTGGCGGCGGGGATCATCAGGCCTGCCTTCGCCGTGGTTGAGTTTGCGAGATGATCGAGAGCGATAACGCGTGCAGCGGATTCGAGAAAGGCATCTGCCTTCTTTGTCGCAAGACGACGATATAGGTCATTCTCCAGCACGATCATCGTCTGAACGCTTGCGCACAAAGGCAGAGCTTCGTCGAGCGGGCGCGCGCCCAGCAGAGCCAGTCCGAAGCTGTTGCATTCTGGGGTGATGAGACTGAGCTTTGCCGACGCTCCGGAATCGCAAAGCACTTTCGCCACATTGGCTGCAGCTTCTATCACCGCGAGGCTGCGGCAACTCGGCCCGGCTACCACCAGGGGGCGCTGTGCGCTCCTCAGTGCATCCGCAATGACACGAGCCATGGCACGCACTTCCTGATGCAACCCGGCTACTTCTGGTGCATTCGCATCGATCTCGTGCGCCACCGCGAAGCCAAGACGCGCTGCATCGTCTGGTGCTGCGCGATACGTAAGAGCGGCTATATCGTCCAGGCGCGTAGGGAAAGGTGCGGAGATGAAGAGCGGCCCTCGCTGGTCTTGCGCGACTTCCCGAACCGCATCGTCCATCCACAGCGGGACGCGCAATCTTTTGGCGATTTCGAAGGACCGCTGGCGAACGGATTGGCGCAGGCCCAGCGCCATCCGCGGCGCCGAGTTGGTTACATCCTCGCCCAGGATCAGCACGGCGTCGGAGTGCTCTATTTCGTTTAAGGAAGGAGAACGTGCAGGACTTCGCTTGAGGATGTCGATCATAGCCCTAATGAGCACCCACTCTTTGCTTTCAACTCCGGCAAAGAACCGATCTGTGCCGACGAGTTGCCGGAGCGCAAAGTTGGCTTCAAGGGACGCTCGCGGCGATCCTATCCCGATCAGCCGATCCCGGTTGGAGGCGAGGTCTTGGAGTTCCCGCTCCGCCGCTTCGCTGGAAATCTCTTCTCCGTCCAGTTGCGCCGTGCGGATTCTGTTCGGGCTGTTCACAAACTCATAGCCGAAGCGGCCCCGGTCGCAAAGGAAGTAGCCATTTACCTCGCCGTTGAAGCGGTTCACAACCCGGCGAAGCCCACCGTACCGTTCCCCTATCGTCACGTTGCATCCAGAGCCGCAATGTCCACAGATGGAGGGCGCCATTCTCAGATCCCACTTGCGTGTGTAGTGCTGGCGCAGCGTGCGGTCAGTAAAGACGCCCGTGGGACAAACCTCGACGAGATTACCCGCAAACTCATTCTCAAGAACGCCGTCTTCATTGCGTCCGAAATAGACCTTATTGTTAAGGCTGAAGGCGTTCAGGTCGTTTCCGCCGGCATAATTTCGATAGAAGCGCACGCAGCGATAGCACTGAATGCACCGGTTCATCTCGTGATTAAGAAACGGACCCAGATCCTGATTCCGAAATGTGCGCTTTGGAAACTGGGCTCGGCGGTAGTCATGGCCCGTCATCACCGTCATGTCCTGCAGGTGGCACTCGCCGCCCTCATCGCAAACTGGGCAGTCATGAGGATGGCTCAGCATCATGCCTTCGATAATCCCCGCTCGGAAAGCCACCGCTTCCGGATCGAGAAGGGAGATCCGTGTATCAGGCGCGGCCGGCGTCATGCATGCCATCACAAGCCGGCCCCGTTTATCCGTTTCATCTTTGAATTGCTTGATGGCGCACTGGCGGCACGCGCCCACCGAGTTCAAAGCTGGATGCCAGCAAAAGTACGGCAGATCGAAGCCGAGCGAAAGGCAGACGTGCAGCAGGTTTTGCTGCGGATCGGCTTCGTGGGGCTTGCCGTCAATGTAGATCGTGGCCATCAGGCTCTCCAGGGACAACGGTGCTCGCGAATATGTGTTTCGAAATCTTCGTGGAAATATTTCAATGCGCTCTGAAGCGGCTCTGCGGCGCCTGGCGCCAGCGCACAAAAGGTGTTTCCCGGGGCAAGGAACTTCGTCTGAAATTGAAGCTTGTCCAGATCGCCAGGCTGCCCCCGCCCTTCCTCCATTGCGGCGAGAATTTGCTTTGCCCAGTTCAGGCCGCTCCAGCATGGCGTGCACCAACCGCAGGACTCCTGGGCGAAAAAATGAATCAGATTTGAAGTCATTCCCACCGGACAGGTGCGATCGTCGAGGACGATCATGGTGCCGGTGCCGAGACGGCTCCCGGCCTTCTGGACTTCAAGGAAATCCATGGGGACATCGAAATGTTCTTCGACCAGAAAGTCCGTCGATGCGCCGCCGGGAAGCACTCCGCGAAAACGCAGGCCATCGCGCATGCCGCCGGCATGTTCCTCCAGGATTTCGCGCAGCGGTGTGCCCAGCGGAAGCTCCCACAGACCCGGCCGCTTGACCTTTCCACTGGCGCCGTAGATTTTGGTGCCGGAATCTCGACCGCGGCTCAGGCTCTGATACCAGGCGAAGCCCTTGGTGATAATGTGTGGCACATTCACCAGGGTCTCAACGTTGTTGATGATCGTCGGCTTGCCCCATAGTCCCGCTACAGGGGGAAACGGCGGCTTGGACCGCGGATTGGCGCGCTTGCCTTCGAGTGCATTCAGCAGCCCGGTTTCCTCGCCGCACATGTAGCGGCCCGCGCTGATGTGAAGAATCATTTCCAATGCAAAGTCATATTTGAGAATGTTCTTTCCCAGGTACCCCGCCGCATACGCCTCGGCAATCGCCGTCGTCAGGCGCTCCTGCGCCGCTTTGTATTCGCCCCGGATGAAGATGAACGCCACATCCGCCTGGATGGCGTAGGCGGCCAGGATCAGTCCTTCAATCAACTGGTGCGGGTTACCTTCCATCAGATATCGATCCTTGAAGGTGCCAGGCTCCATCTCATCGGCGTTGGCAACCACGTATTTGGGCTGGGGCGCATCGGCGCCCATGGGGACAAAACTCCACTTCATCCCGGTAGGGAAGCCCGCTCCACCGCGGCCACGCAGGCCTGACTTCTTCACTTCTTCCTGCACGGCTTGAGGAGCCATCTCTCGCAGAGCTTTGCGTAAGCCCTGGTAGCCGCCTGACTGCTCATAGCCACGCAGACTGAGCGCCTGTCCATCGAGCGGAATCGCCTCCGTCAGTGGTTTCTCCTGGGCCACAGTTACTCGTATGCCTCCAGTACTTCGTCGATCCGCGCAGGATCGAGATCCGCGTGGAGTTCATTGTCGATCAGCATGGTGGGGGCGTGATCACATGCGCCAAGGCAGACGATGGGCAACAACGTGAACCGACCGTCGGGCGTGGTCTCTCCGAACTGAATTCCCAACCGCGAGGTCATGTGTTCGCACAGCCTGTCGTAGCCCATGATCCAGCAGCTTACGCTGTTGCAGAGCATCACCACATGTCGTCCTACAGGCTTGCGAAAGATCAGATTGTAGAAGGTTGCGACGCCATCGAGATCCGCCGGCGACATCTCGAGCAGTT
>JAKABE010000121.1 GCA_021801945.1 Acidobacteriota bacterium | reverse complement strand
CGCTTGAAACAGCGACGCCATCAGGTGATCGGCTGGAACTCCCTGCTTCTGCAAGCCTGTGATGTCGGTCTCGGCGAAGACTCCGCATTTCCCCGCAACAGGATAGGTATATGCATCGTCGAAATGTCTGCTTACAAGCTCCTCAGTGGAGATGTGCAGTCGCGCCGCGATCCGCTCGATTACCACGCCGGTACCCCCGGCGCACCGGTCATTCATGGTCGCGATCTTCCTGCGCCTGCCCTGGCTGCCTTTCTGAAAGAGGACGATCTTCGCGTCCTGGCCTCCAAGCTCGATTACGGAGCGCACTTCCGGATGCTCTCGTTCTACAGCAAGGCTTACGGCGGCAACCTCCTGTACAAAACGCGCGCCCAGTAAGCTGGCCAGCTCGTGCCCGCCGCTGCCCGTCATAAACAGGCGAAGGTTGGCGTCTGCGATCCCCAGCTCCCGTGTCGCCCGGCGCAAGGACGCAAGGACCGTCTCCGCCTGTCGTCCTTCATGGCGCAGATACTCGCGGATCAGAATTTCGCCGGCCGCCGAGCGCACCACCGTCTTCACAGTGGTCGAGCCCACATCGATCCCGGCCAGGAATTCAACCGGTGGCGCAGAGCAGGACTGTGACCGTACAGAGTTGCCGCCGCTCGGCTCGGCAGGTTTACGCATCACCAGCTACTCCATGTTGCCGCTCACGCCCTGGAAGCCGCGCATAGCCTGTTTCAGCACCCAGCGGATGACGCGCGTGTCGTTGTAGCAGAAGGCGAGGATGTGATTGAGCGTGGAGAAGCAGTTCGATTCGCAGTCGGCCTTCATCGCGCACAGTTCCTCGCGCTGCATCTTTGGGGCCTCGATGGCGCCCCAATCGTGCGTGGCCGAGTACATGGGAAAGCAGGGCGCCAGCGTGCCGTCGGTGCGGATGATGATGCTGTTCTGGCCCGCGCGGCAGCCCCAGCTATCCAGCTTCTCCTCAATGAATTTCTTCATCTCCTCCAGCCGCTGCACGGAATTCACCATCTGCCAGCCGCTGTTCTGCTTGTCAATCAGCCAGTCGATCAACTCTCCGATGGCGGGGTGGTCCTCGGGGCGAATGAATACCGGGTTATTCTCGAAGTGCCGGAACTCGCTGTGTTCCATCATCGGCGTCTCGCAGATGTGGTAATCGGTCGCGATGCCGGAGTCGTGGGCCAGCTCCGTCAACTGCCGCACGTCGTCGAGATTGTTGCGGCAGATATTGATGTTGAGGAACACCGAGCAGCCGTACTTATATTGCTTGCGGATCAGATGGTCGAAGTAAGTGCGGATGGGCTGCATGGCCTTCGGCAGTCCGGGCTTCAGGTCCCATGCATCCACGGCGAGATTCACGCTGGCCACCCCGGCGTCGGCCAGCCGATCGATCACCTCCGGCCGCATGAGGCGTCCATTCGTCGGCAGATAGACCCAGAAGCCCTTCTTGGCCGCGTAGTACGTAATCTTGTGGACAAAGCCGGGACGCAGAAGCACCTCGCCGCCCATCAGCGCGAGCACGCGGCAAGTAGTCGAGTGCAGCCAGTCGATGGAGCGTTTGGCAATGTCCTCCGTCATTCCCTTCACGCGGTTGTCGTAGGCCCAGCAGTAGTGGCAGTCCAGATTGCATTTCGACTCGCTGAACAGGTAGGAGATGATGGGATGAAACTCGCCCGGCAGCAAGCGGGAACGGAAATAAGGAAACATCCAGCCCTGCATGGAGCGCCAGATGTGCGGAACGGTCCAGTGGCGCCTTCCGTTTTTTGGAAAGTAATCTTCGTCTGGGGCTTCGTATAATTCCGGGCGGTCGGGAAAGAGCGGTTGGGGCAGCGTCTGCGGTACTCCTCCGGGAGGCGGTGGAACCGCAGAGCGCATACCGCTCATGAGCTGTTCGTTGGCAACGGTACTCAGACGAAACGATGGAAGATCGCTCATGGTTGCATCTCCTCTCTGGAGTTCAAGCGGTTTATATCCGTCACTGGGAAGCCGGTCCGCGCGTGCGAGCCTCCACCCTCGGCCGTCATCAGGCGGTCCGCGTACAAAAGAAAATTGGCGGCGGTGGAAGCGACGCCATCATGCCGCGGAATCGAGCAGAGCGGGTGACGCAGCGCGGGCTGTCCGGCCACAAAGCTCCGGATCTCGTCCAGCGAATGATGCGCCGACTCGACGGCGCGCTCGAACTCAGCCGCAGCTTGTACGCGCGCTTCAGAAAGCGCCATCTGTACGCGGCTGTAGGCGTGGATCTCTCCCTCGGCCGAGGTTTCGATAGGCAGAAAGTTCGCCTCAGCGAACCGCTCCACGAGGCAGGCCTGCACCGCGTCTGACTGCGTGGAAGGCAGACATCCAAACGGCTTCAGCGCCAGCACAAGATGGCAACGATGGTTGCGCGTGTAATAGAGCGTCTTCGCGACCTCAAGGTGCCCCTCGCCTCCGCGCAGTGAAGTGTCGTACCACGGCGCAGCCAGCTCAGACAGCGCCTTCTGCGAAACGGGAAGCTGGTTCTGCCCGCCCAGCATCCCGGCCAGCCGCTGAAAGTGCCGCCGGTAAATCCGCTCCCCCGCACTGAAGGCCGCCCATTTCAGCAGCGCCGCCGTCCTCGCGCTAAGCGCGTTCGCGGGCGATCTCCACGGCGCAACATGTGCGGCCATCTGGAAACTGCGGATGCTGGCCGCCTTTCTCTGATGCAGCAGATACAGCAGCCAGGCGCTGATGGGTTCCACCGAGACCTCCGCGCCTTCATTCTCAAGAAACTCCAGCATGCGGAAATTTCCATCGCTTTCGGTCATCTGCGCCCAGAACTCGCCAATCACCTTGACCACCGGCCGCACGCGCAGCCAGTCCACCTCCACCTTCTTGAGCGCCTCGCGCACCTCTGTCAGAACAGGCCGCAACGCATGACCCCGCAGATGCAAAAGGATCTTGCCGAGCCTGTTGGGAACGAAGTACCAGGCCGATTCTTGATCCGGGAGCAGAGCAGCCGGAAGCAAACTGCTCAGTTGGAATCCACGATGATGCTCGAAATGCGCCGCGATGGCATCCGCTGCGGCAGCAATGGACTTTTCCACTGCGCCGGGCTGCAGCTCAAACGGACGTAGTTGATGCTGGAGGGCATGGAGCAGGTCGCCCAGGATAAAGGCGTGCAGCGCATTCATCCCGAAGTCCACGGTGAACACCATTCCGCTGTGCCCGGTTGAAGCAAGGATGCCCTTGTCCTGAGAAAATGAGAGAATGCGGAAGCCATAGTAGCCGGCGGCATTTAGCGCTGAGCGAAACTCTGACTCGTACATCCCGAACCTGCACGGCCCCCCGCAGGCGGCCGTGAAATATACATAGTTGCGAACAATTTCGTCGCGCGGCAACCCGGTCTGTTCAAGACCGCGCAGATACCGAATCAGATTACCCACCGTGAAATAAACCGGGTTGCACATCCCGCTGGCGCAGAACTCGCGCCCAAGTTCATGTGCGGCGCGGTCAGTCTCCGGCAGCCGCTGGCAGCGATATCCGGCCCCCCGCAACAATCCTTCGATGAGCCGTTCGTGCTTCCATGTGAGTCCACCAAAGAGTATGGTTGCGCGGCCGCGTTCTTCTGCGGTAAACGGAAGTTCCGGCGGCCGCAACGGGCGGTGGAGAGAACTCGCCGTCTTCTCGGAGCTTTTCTCGCACAAATCGGAAGCGAGTTGTGGGGACGGCGGCGACATCTTGCTCTCTATCTCCAAGACGCACGGCAGCTCCGTGTACTTTTCCACCTCCTCGCCAGATGCTGCGAGGCCAAGACTGCTATAGATATTGACTTTACTGTCTCCCATCGGTGTTTATGGGTCTGTGAGGCACGTCACTTGCCAAACTGCCTCGTCCGGAAGCCGCGGTTTCTCTGAACTATCCGCAGAGCCGGCGTCGAATGACGAAAACGTCGATGCGCGGGGAACAGAACCAACTCGACAATCTCGGCAACTTGTTTCCGAATTTCAGAGATTCCTGCGCGAATTCATCGGGAACCATAAGAGCCACGATGGCACCGATATTGCAGCTTCCAGACCTGGGATCAGCCTGAAGATGCGTGCTTGGGTCCCCAAGTAAAGCACGCAAAATGAGTCCAGGACTTCGCCCTTGAAGCTGCGCCCAATTCAAACTGCCCGATTCCCCAGGTCCAGAGGAGGGAAATGTGTGCTGAAAATATCCGTCCATGACAGCCCAAAGCGCCGCAGCGTGGTTCTGGAGGGCAAGGCGATGGCGCCCTGGATCGAAGAGCTAGGAGCGGCTTGGAGCGCCGCAAACTCGGGACTCTGCGGCCGGCGGCTAGAGGTCGATCTCAGGAACGTAACGGCCATCAGCGAGGAGGGGGAAAGGGCCCTTTGGGAGCTGATAAAGAAGGGAGCCCGTTTCCGATGCAGTGGCGTGTTGACCAAACACGTCCTCCATGAACTCCTCCGGCGAAGAAGCAAGGAGACCGGTTCGCCTGTCTATTCGGACCGCCATTCCCCGTAAAGGGATCAAGCATGGCACAGTGGCCACGCCACGAGATTGTGCGCACGACTTCGCATAGAAGCCAGCAGCCACGGCCGGCAACGAAAGTGCCGCAGGTTCTATTCACCTGACCTGCGCGGATGCGCCAACTGCCTTCACCATCCACTTGCCTCTCCCCCCGTCCACCTTCCGAGCGTGATGACGAGGAAGGAAATGGCGAAGGCAAGTTGCTGAAACCCTCCCCAAGAATAGCCACTCAAGGACTTGGTTCAGATTCGCTGCATGCGACGCATGATCAAAGGCGATCAGCGGATCGCTTCGGGTCATGACTTGGATGAATGCACCTGCGTTCCAGGACCGAACTGGAAGATCACTGCTCAACGACAGATCGCGATGCCGTTCTGAATGCTTGCACCCCAGTATCGCCAGCCGATACGGAATGCCAGACCTAAAGGACAATTTTGCGCCGATTAAAGCTCACAAATGTTTGACAAAAGTTATGGTTTTCGTTGTCTCCTGCTTTCATTCATGGTATGGTGAAGGTGCTGATCTTAGAGCATTGCCTCAAGCTCGGGACAAGCAACTTTGCCGTAAATCAAATACCAGACCGTAAAGCGGTTGCGTCGGACACGCTTTCCCAAAGCAGTGTTTCGAGTGCGGCGGTCTCACTACTCGATCCCCCCCCCCCTGGGACCGAGGGGGGCGAAGCCTGCCGATCTCTAGCCTGAGCATTTATCGTTCCTCATTCGCATCAAAATCCACTCTTCCCGCTCTTTTCAAATACGAGTGTCCCATGGCAGTACTGATCCCCCGCGCACGCACAATTGGTGTCCGCCTCAGCGAGGAAGAATATTCAGCCGTAGAGCAGTTTTGTGCCCAAAACGGCTCGCGCAGTATTTCCGACCTTGCGCGAAAGGCGATCTACAGCTTCATGAATCATGCAGAGCAGGAGAGATCTTTGGCCTTGAGCGTCGGTGAAAATTCCGCAAAAATGGAAGAGTTGAAGCAAAAAGTGGAGCAACTGAGCGCGGAGTTGGCGCTGCTTAAAACAAACCGGACGCCGCACAGTCGGCGTTCCGGGCACCAGCGAGGGGCCCGGTAGACTGGGCTTTGCTGAAGCACGCCTGACAGTGTTGACGAAAACGCCGCAACCGCCGCATCAGGCGGCAGATGTACGTATTCAGCACGGTCCGCTCGTCGTTTACGAGCGGTTCACTCTTCGAACCCAATCTAGAGGTTATAAGTGAAGCCGGGAAACAAAACGCGCTGCCCCTGGAATCGATTCGCGAGCCGAATCGGATGGTATCGGGTGCAGGTCTTCCTATTTGCGTCGTTCACCTGTTTGATGTCCTCCGCATATGCGCACAGCCAGAACTTGGGAGCCGGAAATTATCCTCAGCCGCCGCTGGCAGGAGCCGAGTTAGGGACTCAGCCAGCTTGTTATCTTGGCGGCCCAAGTCAAGCCTTGGGGGCGGGCACGTACAATTCCGGCACGTCGCTTGGGGCAGCATCCAGTGTGGGAATGCAGGGAGCCAACCCAGGCTATGATTCCCAGGGAGGCTACTCGCTGAATGGGTTGCAGGGCGCTTACCCCGCGCAAGGCTCTTATCCCCAGGGCGCAACCTATCCCCAGGGCGCAACCTATCCGCAGGGCGCAACCTATCCGCAAAATGCGCAACTCGGATCTGCTCTACAACAAGGTCAATTTAGTCAAACTTACCCATCGCCAGGAGGGTCTTACTCGCCATATTACTATCAGCAAGGCGGATCTTATCAGCCATATTATTACCCTCAGGGAGGGGCTTCTTCTCCATATCAGGCACAGCAGCAAGGGCAATACTACCCAAATCAATCTGGAATGACCGGGCAAATGAATATGCCCATGGTTTCGCCCCAACAGGTCATTGCGATTCTGGAGCAGGATCCGGACACCATGGGAACAGCAAAGTACCTCGCCGGACAGCAGTATGGGGTTGATCCTTCAACCATTTCGAATACCGGGGTCTACAACTGCATCCAGCAGGATCCAAATTTCCGCTCCCTGATAGCCGGCCAGCTTATTGAGCAAGGTTACACGGTCTTTCCCGGCCAATCGCGGATGGGGAGAGCCAATGCACTTGGCTTATCGACGCAAATCGGCGGGACGCGTCAATACAATCCGTACGCGAATCCGAATTTTGCCGGCCGCTATCCTCTTTTTCCGATGCGCCCTCCACAACCGCCGAGAGAACTGCGAAAGGAAACGCCGTCGCCTTATCCCAATCTCGCCTCGTCGTGGGATCTTTACTCGCAGGAGGTGCCTACCAATGTCAGGTTGCGGCGGTTCGGGAGCGATACTTTTCTGTTCGGAACCGGCAACATCAACTTATTGCCGATGGATTTACCCGTTGGTCCCGACTATGTCCTCGGCCCCGGAGATAGCCTGATCGTGAATATGTGGGGAGGGCAACCGGCGCGGCTGAGCCGGATCGTAGATCGTCAGGGGAAAATCGAACTGCCTGAAGCCGGCACTATTACCGTCTCCGGCCTCACCATAGCTCAGGCGCAAAATGCCGCCCAAAGGGCTCTGAGCACGCAATTTCAGGATGAGCATGTGGAACTTTCACTGGGCCGCGTGCGCACGGTGAGGGTCTATGTCGTCGGCGACGTGCAGCGGCCGGGAGCCTACGACGTCAGTTCATTGTCCACCCCGCTCAATGCTCTTTTTGAAGCAGGAGGACCGACAAGCGAGGGGTCGCTTCGAATTTTGGAACAGTATCGTGGTACCCATCTGGTCCAGAAAATTGATCTCTATGACTTTCTGCTGCGGGGGGTACGGACCAATTTGCATCGGCTCCAGCCCGGCGACACCATCCTGGTGCCCCCGGTCGGCCCTCAGGTTTCAGTAGCAGGGATGGTGCGGCGGCCGGCGATCTACGAATTGAAGGGCAAAACCGATTTAAAGCAAGTCTTGAATCTTGCTGGGGGCCTCATGCCTTCGGCCGATCTGAAGGAGATTCGGGTAGAACGCGTAATAGCGCACCAACAGCATACGATGCTGCGCGTAAAGATACCCGATGGCACGAAAGGCGAAGCCAAGCTGCCTCCCTTCCAGGTACAGGACGGCGACTTTATTGAGGTGTCACCGATCCTCCCCTACAATGACCAGGTCGTCTACCTTGAGGGCCACGTGTATAAACCCGGCCCCTACGCTTGGCGAGAGGGAATGACCGTTGACGATCTTCTCCATTCTTACCAGGACGTGATGCCCGAACCGGCCATCCGAGCCGACATCGTCCGCTTGGTCCCCCCCGACTTGCATCCGGTGTCGATCCCCTTCAATCTCCCCGATGTATTGATCGGCAATGATCCCATTACGCTCCAGCCGTTTGATACCGTAGAGGTATTCGGGCGTTACCAAGTTGACGCGCCCACGGTGTCCATCTATGGAGCCGTGCTCCGGCCCGGCACCTATCCAATGTCCCAAGGAATGACTGCGGCAGGGCTTGTGCGTATGGCTGGCGGTTTTCGCCGCAGCGCCTACCGCAAGATTGCCGACCTTTCCACCTATACTGTTCAGAACGGGCAGCGTGTCTTAGTCCAATCTCGCACCGTTGACATAGCCGAAGCACTCACTGGTGACAAGAGCGCCAACGTCGTTCTTAAGCCCGGCGATGTGCTCGGAATCCGGCAGCTATCAGGTTGGATGGATATTGGGTCCGCCGTTACGATCAGCGGCGAAGTGCGGTACGACGGAACCTATGGCATCGTTGATGGAGAACGGCTGAGTACCGTGCTGAAGCAGGCGGGCGGCTTCCGTTCCGATGCCTATCCCCAAGGGGCGATTCTGGAACGGGTAGACGTGCGCAGAATGGAAGAAATCAACCGGCAGGAGC
>JAKABE010000120.1 GCA_021801945.1 Acidobacteriota bacterium | reverse complement strand
GCGCAAGGCCATCGCCGCTGGCGTCCAGATGGTGGGCGGCTGCTGCGGGACCACTCCCAATCACATCCGCGCCATGCGCGCCGCCATGCGCGCCATGGATGACCAGGCGCGCGTCGCGGCGGCTGGCTCGGTGCCTACCCCCAATCCTGAAACGCCTCCCGCCCCCCTCGGGCAGCGCTCCCGCCTCGGTTCGCTGCTCGCCGATGGCAAATTCATTACCTTTGTCGAGTTCCTGCCGCCCAAGGGCATCGACTGCTCCAAGGAGATCGAGGCGGCCAGCCTGCTGGCGAGCCTGGGCGTTGACGCGATCGATGTCTACGACGCGGCCCAGGCCTCGGCCCGCATGAGCGCCCAGAGCCTCTCGATCCAGATTCAGCAGCATACCGGAATCGAAACCGTTCTGCACTACACCTGCCGCGACCGCAACATTCGTTCCATCGAGTCCGATCTGCTCGGCGCGTCTTCGATCGGCCTGCGGAATATTCTCTGCCTCACCGGCGACCCGCCCAAGCTGGACATCTATCCGGACGCCACAGCGGTCTTCGACGTGGATTCCATTGGTCTGGTCAACATAGCCAACCGCCTCAACCACGGACTTGACATCGGCTCCAACGCCATTGGCGCCAGCACCAACTTCACGATCGGCGTAGCCGCCAACCCCGGCGCCCCCGATCTTGAAAACGAGCTGCGCCGCTTCGCCTTCAAAGTGGAGGCCGGTGCCGAATACGCCATCACCCAGGCGGTCTTCGACCTCCGCCTCCTTGAAACCTATCTCGAGCGCATCCGCGATCACCGCATTCCCATCATCGCCGGCATCTGGCCCCTCACCAGCCTGCGTAATGCCGAGTACATGAAGAATGACCTGCGCATAGCCATGCCCGAGGAGATCATGCTGCGCATGGCCCAGGCCGATACGGCGGAAGCCGCGCGCCAGGAAGGGATCAAGATCGCCCGCGAGATCATGGAGGCGGTGCGTCCTCTCGTCCAGGGTGTTCAAGTCAGCGCGCCCTTCGGCCAGTACGATGCCGCCGCCGAGGTCATCGGCGGCGCCCTGCCGCCGGGCAACCACACTCGAGTGACCAGGAAGTGAAGGCCATGGCCTCGTTTGAAGAATCGCTGAAGAAGCTGGAAACCATCGTCGATCGGCTGGAGAAAGGCGATCTGGCCCTCGAAGAGTCGCTCAAGCTCTTCGAGGAGGGCGTGAGCCTGTCGGCAGCCTGCAAGCAAGAGTTGGACGCCGCCGAAGGCAAGGTGCAGATGCTCGTCAGGCAGCGCGACGGATCCCTGAAACCCGAGCCGTTTTTGACCGACAAGCCCGCCGATTGACCGCCGTAGACAGAATCTCCACATCTGCGTCGGCGCCCGCGAAAGCGCCCGTCATCCCGACCGCGCAAAGAGGGATCTGCAGTTGTTCTTAGCGCATTCCGCAATCCCCAAACGCAAATCCTACGCCCAGTCACCGGCCCTGACCTGAAAATAGCCTCCATCCTGACGCGGAGTCGCAAGCCCGCCCTGAACATTCGGACGGGCCGTGAGACTCCCCCGGCGCATCCCTGCTGCGGCCAACGCTGAGCCGCGAAACAAGGGCACGGCTTCAGCCGGGCCAAAAGCGCAGGCAATAATGCGGTGGGATAAGCGTCGGGCGGACCGCACCCCGATGCGAGGAGCGGTCCACCCGGACCGTGTTATTAGATCTTGACGTTCTTGTTTGTGCACTTGCACAGGAACTCAAAGACCGCATTTATTTTCTGGGTGTTTGAATGGACATGGGCGCGGAATCCAGGCATATTCACACGGCCTTGTTCTGCATTAAGTTCCTGGATGGTGTTGGTGAGTGAAGTAGCCACCTCGCGCAGCAGCGGATCAAGCCGGCCGATCGCTTCCTGTTGCGCTGGAGTTCCTCTGTCCCTCATCTGCTGTAGCTCGTAATAGCCGCGGAACATATTCTGAACGTGCGCCTTCAAATTCGTGAGGGTCTGGGCATACATCCGAAAATCGATCGGGGAGTAAGTGTATGACTCCAGAATGGCGGCATCGCGGTTGGCCTGTGCGGCATGCTGCCTGACCTGGTCAAGAAGTTTGGGAATCGTGGTTACATCGGACGGCTGCGCCCCGTGTACCGGACACACTGGAAGGAACAACACGAGGGCCACAGCACTTAGCATGTATCGAATTGTGCGTTTCATGACTCCTCCTTTTCGGAGACTCGCGCTCCGGAGCGATCAGGTTGTGCTGGCTGCCGGGCCCCATACCCGATCCTTTCTTCAACTCAATCGGCATTGCCTCTGAAGCCTGATCACGCGGGCATTCTGGCGCAGGGATCGAAGGCGTTCAATGCATCGAAGGTGATATGCGGCACACACGCGGATCTCTTATTGATAACAACGTAAGCGATTGACGGCTGATCGGTTAACACTGGGCCTCGGACAAGTCAAGCGATGCTATAATCGTGGACAACCAACCGGGGAAAGTGGAAGACGCGTTCGTGTTTCCTGCAGTGGACCGCGCTGCGCGACGAGTGAGGGATGCGTCTTGGAAACTGCGATCCCGCCACACTCAAGTGCTCGCTTTGAGGGGTTTGAGCTCAATCTGCTCACGGGTGAACTGTATCGCCACGGCGTAAAGCTGAAGATTCGGGGCCATCCCATTGATGTGCTTGCCATTCTGGTTGAGCATCCCGGCGAGTTGGTGACCCGTGAGACGCTCCGGAAGCACCTGTGGCCGGAGAACACCTTTGTTGACTTCGAACACATTCTGAACAACAGCGTGCGCAAGCTGCGCGAGGTGCTGGGAGATGAGGCGGAATCGCCGAGATTTATTGAAACGCTTCCGCGGCAGGGATACAGGTTCATCGCGCCGGTGGAGAAAACGGCGGCAACTGCCCCCCAGGCGCCGGAAACTTCGAATCAAGCGGCGTCAGCTCCGCCAACGGCAAATGCGGCTCCATCCGTGCTACAGATCGCTCATTCCGGTCTCCATCGCATCTCGACGCACTGGATTGCGCGGCCGGTGGTTGCACTGGCAGTGGCATCCGCCGCGGTCGGTTTTTTGTATGTGCGTAGTCCATTGCCTGCGCCGCGGATCACGCATTATGAGCAATTGACGCTGGATGGGAGAAGGAAAATTGCACAGGGAACAGACGGGAGCAGAATATATGCACAACTGATCCATCCTGGGAAGGATATCGTCCAGATACCGATCTCAGGTGGAAAGCTAACGGAGATTTCGATCAATTTACCTGGAGGGAACGAAGGTTTTGGCGGGCAAAACAGTTCCGGGCTTTACGGTGTGTCGCCTGACGGGTTGAGCCTGCTGGTTGCGAATCAATGCACCTCCCGAGAAGGATGCATGGTGTGGGTCGTAGGCGCCCAGGGATATACAGCACGGTACCTGACGAGAGCGGTCTGCGCGGCCTGGTCACCGGATGGAAGGATCGTCGTCTATGCGAGCCCGCGCGGGGACATATATGCGATCCCTGCCAGCGGAGGTGCCCCTCGACTGCTCTACCGCGAAAATGCACCCGCCAGCCCAATGATGATGACGCGGGACATCAGCTGGTCTCCCGACGGGACGACGATCCGTTTTTCCCGATGGGGAGGAAGAGTGTTTGAAATTTCCTCCACCGGAGCCAATCTTCACGAGTGGCTGCCGGGCTGGAATGGATCGGTACAGAAGTGTTGCGGGCGCTGGACTCCGGGCGGGCAATTCTTTGTGTTCCTGGCGGGACGCACATTGGAGAAGGGGCCGGCGTATCGGCCGCTGGCGCAGATCTGGGCAGTCGACGAGCGGCACGGGGAAATTCGACCGCGCATCGCAGAGCCGATCCTGCTAGCATCCGAACCAATGCTCTGGGGCCACCCAATTCCAAGCCGCGGCGGAGACAAGATCATTGCCCGGGGAGTTTCACAGCGAGGTGAACTCGAACGCTTTGATCCAGCCTCCAAGAATCTGGAGCCCTATTGGGGTGGCGTCTCAGCCGAGATGCCTGATTTCTCACACGATGGAAAATACGGGGTCTACGTGTCATTCCCCGACGGGATCCTCTGGCGCGCAAATCGCGATGGCACTGGACTGGTGCAACTGACGGAGCCGCCGTTCTACCCGAAGAATCCACACTGGTCGCCCGACGGCACGCAGATTCTGTTTACGGACAACACACATGACGGTGTGGATGCCATCTACGTTGTGTCCTCTCTGGGAGGTACTCCGAAGCGTCTTTTTCCTGAAGAAGACGGACCACAAAGCCTTGCAGACTGGTCGCCAGGCGGAAGAAGAGTGGTGTATAGCACGTTCGGAGCATTCAGCTTCGTGCGGCCGGGGATCAGCAAAGCTGAAACACGCATTGTTGAACTTGCTACAGGCAGGCTCACCGTTCTTCCTGAAAGGCCGGGAGGGTTCTGGGCACCACTCTGGTCCCCCGACGGGCGATATATAGCGGGGCAATCGTTCGATGGAAGGGAGCTCGTGGTCTTCGACGTGAAAACGGGGAAGTGGGAGATTGTTGCAGAAAAGTTGAATATTGGTAACCACAACTGGTCACACGATGGCCGACTCATCTACTTCATTTGCTGGGATCAGGACAACTTTGCGGTGTATCGCGTTGCGGTTTCGGGCCACAAAGCGGAACTCGTGTTCGACCTTCCCGAGAATTTTCGCGGTGCTGGCTGGTACGACTTTGGGATGAGCCTGGACCCGGCTGATGCGCCCCTGCTGCTGCGGGATGTCGGCACCGACGAGATCTACGCGCTGACGCTGGAGGAGAAGTAGAGTTCATGCGCTCACGTTCGTGGCAATGAATCACATTAGGCCCTGTCTTCAATGGAGGCCTTCTGATCCGAGAGCGAAAATTCGTCACTTCACGATGTCCGATCTCTACCGGATTAGCTCCACCTCGGCGAGCACAAACCTCCAACGGAAACGTCCAAGGCAGTTCGCAATTGCAAAGCCGGTCAGTGTCGAAGAACACTGCGGCGAAGGTCGCTACTCCCGAACCTGGGGAAGCTCATTCATGGGAGCGCTGGGTTGGTAGAGGTTAGCTGGATTTGATATCCAAACTTGCGAAGTTGTTTGGCCAGGATTCTGGGACGATGGATAAGAAGCCTCGGCTGCGCGCATCATGACAGCTTCCACAGCGGAATCAAGAGGGTAGGCCGGCACTACATCGACTTTTCCAACTGCCCATACTGGGCCGTAAAGACTTACTCTCAAAAACCAGCATCAAGAACAGCAATTTGACCGGAGCCGTGACGAACTTGGGTTAGCTCCAAGCGAAACCAGCGGTTACAGCCAAGCCCGCACCGGCGTCACAGAAACTGTGAGGCTGTGAAACCCCGGCCCTTGATCCCTGATCGTTCCCGCCCTACTCTTCCCCACGCACTCTTTTGCGCTTGCTTTTGGCCAGCCGCGCCAGTACCGCCTGTTCCCGCAAGACCTGCTTAAGCGGCCGCGCCGGCGTGCCGTAAAGGACGGTTCCCGGCTTCAGGCCTTCGCCGGTGACCGTGGCGCCACTGAAGACTCCCGCCTGCCCGCCCAGAATCACCCCCGGCCCGATGCACACATGATCGCCGATGCCTACCTGCCCGGCCAGCAGCGCACCCTTGCCAATCGCGGACGAGCCCGAGATGCCGGTGAGCGCCACCAGAATCACGTCTTCGCCAATCTCGCAGTTGTGCCCCACGTGCACCAGGTTGTCGATCTTCGTGCCGCGTCCGATGCGCGTCTCGCCTAGCGCCCCGCGGTCAATCGTAGAATTGGCTCCGATCTCCACGTCATCCTCAATCACCAACCCGCCCTGCTGCGGGAACTGGGTGTAGGCTCCGGTCTCGGGGTCGCGCACATAGCCAAAGCCGTCGGCACCCAACACCGCTCCGGCGTGAACTACTACCCGGTGGCCGATGGAGGCGCCGGAATAGATGACCACGCGTGGATAGATGTGGCAATGCTTGCCGATGCGCACGCCATCGCCGATGACCGCGCCGGCATCGATGCGGCTGCTCTCGCCCACCACCGCGCCTTTGCCGATCACCGCATGGGCGCCCACGGTCACCGATTCCAGCAGCATCGCGCCTTCGGCAACGAACGCGGTGGGGTGAACGCCATCGCAAGGCGGCTCTGGACGGAGCAGCCTGGCGGCGCGCGCGAACCATAGCCGCGGCTGCTCCGACTCAATGACCGCGACGGTGGGATGCGACGCATAGGATGCCGCCGCTCCGGGCTTCAAGACCACGGCCGCAGCGGAGCTGTCCAGGGCCTTCGCGGCGGCGGCCTCGTCCTCGGCGAAGACCAGCGAAGTAGAGTGCGCTTTCTTGAGCGAACTCACTGCGGAAAGGCTTTGCGCCGCCCCCTGCTGGGCCAGTCTGCCGCCGAGCTTATCTATGAGCTCCGCCAGCGTCATGAGTCTCCTTTACCCGGTGTAGCCTCAATACAATGCCGGCTCTCCCGCGGGCCGCGTCTTCCAGCGGCGGTGAATCCACAGCCACTGGTCAGGATAGCGCCGAATCCAGGCCTCGATGGTCTCGGTACAGCGCTCGGTGCCCTTCACGATATCGTCGGCCACGCAATCGGTGTGCGGGATCTCGACCTCTGGGCCGAAGCGCAGCACATATCTGCGCTCCGCCGCATCCCAAAGCATGAAGCCCGGCAGCACAGCCGCACCCGTTTTGCGCGCGACGTGAGCCAAGCCGGTAGCCGTGCAGGCGTCGATGCCGAAGAACTTCACGAAGGTCCCCTGCGGGGGGGTCATATTGGTGTCCATGAGGATGCCCACCGTTCCGCCGGCACGCATGGCGGTAAGCAGGCCGCGCCCGAAGTCATCTTTGTGGAGTACGCGGTTGCCATGCAGGCAGCGGATGGCGTTCACATAAGCGTCGAGAGGGCGATTGTCGAGGCGGCGAATCACCATCCCCATGGGATGGCCCATGAGGGAGTGATAGAAGCTGGAAAGCTCCCAAGCGCCGAGATGGCCGGTGATGACCAGCACTCCCTTGCCGCGCGCCTGGGCGGCGAGAAAATGCTCCAAGCCCTCAGTCCGCAGCCATGCACGGGTGTTCTCCGGTGTGTAGCGGCTCATGCGGCAAAATTCGACGAGGTGCCAACCCAGATGCAGGAAGACGCGACGCAGAATTTTCTTTCTGGCGCTCAGAGAGAGTTCGGGCAGCGCCATGGCGAGGTTGCGCAACCCGACGCGCCGCAGCCGCCCAAAGATCCAATAGACCTTAAAGGCGAGAATGCAGGACCACAACCGCGCCAGCCTGCGCGGCATGAGGCCAAGGCAGCGCGCCACGGCTACCACAAGGCAATACTCAAGCTTCTCCCGCATGGTTGAAGTCAAGACCCAGTGTAGCCCGCGGGAACCAGCACTTTGAGGGGAGGGAGAGACGAGAGACAAACGGGGCGGGGCGGCGTTTGCCCCACCGCCCCGTATGCTGGCTTACCGTTCGCCGGACCTACAGTTATTCGAGACGGACTACAGCGTTTCCGATTTTGCTCTTTGCAGAAACCATGCATGCAAGGGGGCTATTCCTTAAGAAAGGCCCCCTTGCATGATGTTGCGATGGCGATACGCGCGGCGAGAACACTCTAGCGCTTGGCGGCCGCAAAGTGATGGGCCACGTCGCGCACGAACGTCACTGCGCCCGGCGGCACAGCCACCTGACCATTGAGAATGCTCTCAAAGCTGTGGTGTGCACCGTAATAAACATCGGTATCCTGGGGATCCTGGGTTACGCTGGTGCCGCTCAGGTCGACGCCGGCGAAGATTCCCTTGCTGCGCGAATAGCTCAGGAGTTCAGCGTTCATCTTCCAGTCAGTTGCCGCCTGGCCGGCGCGGCCCACCGGTCCGGCCGCAACCGACGCGCCCACTCCCAGCTTGAACTTGCTCTTCAGCAGATCTTGGAAACCGCGTTGATTGACGGCAACCAGAACCAGCGCAGTGGATTGACCGCCGATCAGGAATCCGAAGGAACCGCCGGTCATGCCGAAGAAGACCGGGCCACTCCAACCGTGGCCGGTCCGGCAGGTGACCACACCCTCGCCGTGTTGCGCTGCAATGATGAAGCCTCCCTTGAGGAGCGCGGGAACAACGCCGACGCAGGTGGCCGAAGCCAGAATATTCGTGGGGATCGTGCGGTCCGGCGTCGACAGGATCTCATCGAGAACGGTTTTGGCCGAGTCAACGCGCTTTTGCAGGTCCTGGCGTGAAGGCGCTGCAAAGGCCGTGCCCGCACAAGTAAGCATCAAACAGCAGATTAAAGCCAGAGTCTTCTTCATTGTCCGTGTCCTTTCCGCTCCGCGGCCGCATGCGGCGCGGGCGTTCTTTGAGGGGTTTGGGGAAATACGGTAT
>JAKABE010000119.1 GCA_021801945.1 Acidobacteriota bacterium | reverse complement strand
CTTCCGTGCGCAGCCGGAACAAGCCCAATAGCCTTCGTCGAGGCGACAGCCTTTCTCGCCAGCGCACCCTGGACAGCGAAACCCCGACGGCCAACCCAGATGTTCCAGATAGGGAACGCAGGACATTTCGTCAGCAAACCAAGCGCGAAACTGTTGCCAAGTGGCTGCATAGTCGGGCCACAAACCGGGTCTTGACTCGAAAACCTCAACATCTTGAGCCTACTGTATTAAGGCAGCTACCACACAAATTAAAAATAGCCCGAAGCTTGCTGATTGACATGGAGTGTTTGCTGGTTCTTCTCATCCATCCACGTCGCTGCTATTCGGCATTGATTGACAGCACGGGCACCAGAAGGTAACGCGCGCGTTAGCGCCCTGGAGGCGGCGGCGAATGGGTTCGCTGCAACGGCGACAGGGCTCGCCTGCGCGGCCATAGACCCATAGACTGGCTGCTGGGTCCGCGGAATGGGTGGTGCGCCGTCTCCGGCCGCCGTAGGTCACGATTGTGTCACCGGAGTCCTCGAGGACATTAGCTGCGAGAAGCCGCCTGGCGACAGCTATCAGGGTTTGCGCTTGTTGCGGACTGAGCGACTCGACCCTGCAAAACGGATGGATGCCGACGACAAAGCAGACCTCTGATTTGAAAACGTTTCCCACGCCGGCCATTACTTCCTGGTGCAGCAGTGCGTCGCCGATGGCCTCGTCCCGGTGCTGCAGCAGTCGGCGTGCTGCCTCCGCAAAGTCGAAGGTGGCGTTGAGAACATCGGTCTCAGGATGTGGAATTCTGGAGTTGCGACGCAGCGATTGTGCGGTGTGCATCTCGGCCACGGGAACCTTGAACCCCACAGCAACGTGCAGTTCGTTTTCGATCACAATGCGCATATTAGCGCGCGGTTGCAACCAGGGCTCGCCGTGCCGGTAGATGTGCCAGCTTCCATTCATGAGCATGTGCGTGGCCAACGTGGCGCCGCTGGAGAAGCAGATGAGCAGCCACTTGCCGCGCGCCTCCACGCGATCGACCGTCTGGCCAGTGAGCGGGAAGTCGTCATGGAAGCGCGTGAGTGCGGGATAAGTAGAGTGGAAGGCGGTGATGGGCTTGCCGCCGAGGGCGCGGCCGAGAGCGCGTGCGGTACGAAAGATGGTGTCGCCTTCGGGCATGATGTCCCTCCTATGAAACTATGGGACAACTCGCGGCTGAGGGGTGACGGTATAAGTTTGACATTTCCTGGAGTGTTCCAGTGTCTTTACATTGCGGATAATTGCAGAACCGGCTGTGCAAGGGCTAGAGTTCGCCCGATTGCGGAGGTATTCTATTGGCTGGCTGAAGCCATTCCCTTTTACAATGCTCCTCCCGAGTGGGTACGCCACACACCCCCGGATGCGCCTGGGCCTCTTTGAGGGCCAGCAACCCGAAAGGCCCTGACACTTCCGGAGATACTTACAAGGGTACGGCGCTCACTCCCACTCAATCGTGCCAGGCGGTTTGGAGGTCACGTCATAGACCACGCGGTTGATGCCCCGCACCTCGTTCACAATGCGGCTGGAGATGCGCTGAAGCACGTCATAGGGGAGCTGTGCCCAGTCGGCGGTCATGCCGTCCTCTGAGTACACGGCGCGCACCCCCGCCGTGTAGGCGTAGGTGCGCTGGTCGCCCATCACGCCCACCGTCATGACCGGCAGCAGCACAGCAAAGCTCTGCCAGATCTTGGAGTAGAGTCCGGCGGCTTTGATCTCGGCTACGACAATGTCATCGGCCTCCTGGAGCAGCGCCACGCGCTCCGGCGTAACTTCGCCCAGAATGCGCACGGCCAGGCCGGGACCAGGAAACGGCTGCCGGCCGAGAATTTCTTCTGGCATCTGAAGGTCGCGTCCGATACGGCGCACTTCGTCTTTAAAAAGATCGCGCAGCGGCTCTATGAGCTTGAGCTTCATCCGCTCCGGCAGGCCGCCCACGTTGTGGTGGCTCTTGATAGTCTGGCTGGGCCCCTTCACGCTCGACGACTCAATAACGTCGGGGTAGAGAGTGCCCTGCACGAGCCAGTCCACTCCGCCCGTTTGCTGCGCGATTCGTTGGGCCTCTTCCTCGAAGACTGCGATAAACTCCGCGCCGATACGCTTGCGCTTGATCTCGGGATCGGTGACGCCGGAGAGCTTCTCAAGGAAGCGTGCGCTAGCGTCGACGGCGACGATGTTGAGCCCCAGCTTACCGCGCAGATTCTTCTGCACGTTGTGAAATTCGTTCTTACGCAGCACGCCGTTGTTCACAAAGATGCAGGTCAACTGGCTGCCGATGGCGCGATGCACCAGCATGGCGGCCACGGAGGAGTCCACGCCGCCGGAGAGTCCGCAGATGACGTGGCCCACGCCCACCTTCTCGCGGATCTGGGTGATAGTCGACTCAATGAAATGTGCAGGTGTCCAGTCGCCGCGTGCCCTGCAGATTTCGAAGAGGAAGTTCTTGATGACCTGAGCGCCGAGCGGCGTGTGGTGCACCTCAGGATGAAACTGCACGGCCCAAATGCGCCGCTCCTCACTGGCAATGCCGGCCAAGGCGTTGGAGGTGGCGGCGGTGCGGTGAAAGCCGGCGGGCAACTCCAGAGCCTCGTCGCCGTGGCTCATCCACACGTGGATGGAGGGCGGCAGGCCGGCAAACAAGGGCGTTTGCGAGTCCTCTAACGCGACTTCGGCGGGGCCGTATTCGTGCTTCGGCGCCGGCCGCACCTTGCCGCCCATGTGGTGCACGATGAACTGCAATCCGTAGCAGATGCCCAGGGTTGGCACGCCCAACTTTAGAACTTGCGGGTTGGCGGCGGGGGCATCGACGTCGTAAACCGACGACGGGCCCCCGGAGAGGATGAGGCCGATTGGATGGTGTCCATGAACTTCGGCGAGCGGGACGGTGCAGGGAAGCACAACGGAGAAGACATTCTGCTCGCGTATGCGGCGGGCGATGAGCTGCGTGTACTGCGAGCCGAAATCGAGGATGACTACTGTCTGGGTGTCCACGCTTCAGTGTGGCAGGGGGTGGGTGGGTGTGTAAAGGCGCTGGATTCTGGCTCAAAGAGAAGATTCGAAGAGGCAAGAGCTACAGGCTTTTCTCTGTAGATGTCAGGGCAGCTTCTCCGCCTCAGTAACCGGATTCCAGTGGTCCTTACCAGCCAGAAACGCACGCGGCATAAATTGTGCTGCCTGCCGCTCTGTGAGTTGATGCGACCACGGCGCGCGCTGCGGGATTGGCACCGGGTCCATAGTCCTTGTACTCGGCAAAGTAGGCCAGCGACACTTTGTCCTTGTGGCCCCACGCGCTCCAACCCTGCGGAATCACGTTGGCGGGCAGCTTGGTAAGGATGTAGACGACGCGGGCGTAGGGGCGCCACGGACGGCCCAGGCTGATGGTGTTGTGCTGTTGGCCGGGCGCGAACCCGCTGGTGACCTTGCTGTCGAGGATCACGTAGCCAGTGGTTTGCCGGGACGAGGTGCGCAACTACGCAGTCAGGTAGCTGAGGCCGTTTGAGTGGAGCTCGTCGTGGTCGAAGACAGCGGTGGCATTGCCGAAGATGAAAATCGACGCCGCCCTCGATGTAGGAATCGACATAATACTGGCGGCCGTTGTCGGTAAAGAGTGTGTCCTGGCGGCCCAGAAAGCGGCAGTGCTTAAAGATGGAGCGGTCGGCGCGATCAGCGACGGCGACAGCCTGCCGGTGTTGCCGGCTGTGTTCTCAAAGGTGATATTGTCGGCTTCGAAGCCCGTGCCGTTGATCTCGACCGTCTCCGTGAAGAATGTGCCGCCGGCTTGTTTCGCGTTGAGGCTGTTGGTGATGACCACGTCGGCGGGCGATTTTCTCATGCCGACGAGCGTGATGTTGGGATGGTTCTGGGTGACGATGATGCGCTCGTGGTAGAAGCCGGGCGCAACGCGGATATAGACGTGGCCAGGGCTGCCATCGGCGCGCTTGCCGGGCCAGAGGTGGTGATCCAGGGCCATCTGGATGGTGGGAAACTCGTTCGTGCCGTTGATGCCAGCTCGAATTTCGTGCGAGACGCGAACATAAACGCTCTGGGCTTGAAGGTAGCCTGACAGGGCCAAGCCCGCCAGCAGAGAGGCGGTGATTACCAGGCATTTTCGCATCGGATTATTGTCTTCCCTGCGAGCAGAGCCGGCGAAGCTCTTTTCAGGCTCCGTTCCATTCGGCGCACTGGTTGGACATGACCGGCAGGAAGCTGCACAGGATCAGCTCCGGTTCGGCTACGCCGTGGAGGGCGTTGCGGATTGCGGCTGAGGCCTGCGCAAGGTTTTCCTGGCTATCAACGATCACGAGAACGCCGGGGCCGGCGCCACTAAGGGCCGTACCCAGGATGCCGTGCTTGCCCGCCAAAGGCAGCAGGGGCGGCATGAACGGGCACATGGATGCGCGGTAGGGCTGGTGAATGCGGTCTCGCATGGCAGCGGCGAGCAGATCGCCGCGGCCCTGGGCAAAGGCGAGACCGAGCAGAGCGACGGACTGGAGGTTAGAGACCACATCAGCTACGGGATAGGTTGCTGGAAGCACGGAGCGGGCGGTGCTGGTAGCCAATGGCTCGGCGGGAAGGACGACGATGGCACGCCACGCTACCGGAGGATCGGCCTGCGCAACATGAACGGTTCTACCCAGGCAGGCGGCGGCAAATCCGCCCAGCCAGCAGGCAGACACGTTGTCTGGATGGCCCTCGAGGGCGGTGGCCTCTTCGAGAATGCGAGTGGAGTTCCAACCAAGTTGGCCGAAGTGCACGGCGAGAGCGATGGCGGCAAGCCGGGCTGCAGCCGAAGAGCCGCACCCCATGCCGAGAGGAATACTGTTGGCGATGCGAATGGCGAGCGGCGTAACGGGACGAGCGCTGTCGCGGAGTGCTTGCTTGTAGGTTTCGAGTATGAGATTGTCTTCGAGGAGTGCGCAACGAGCGGCATCGCGACCCGTGGCGGCAATAGCAAATTCGGTGGCCGCCTGGGCCTCGATTTCAAGGAAAAAGTCGAGGGCCACAGCCGCGGCATCGAAGCCGGAGCCAAGGTTAGCGGATGTTGCGGGCAGGCGCAGGCGGAAGACGTCGGCGCCTGGTGTTGAGGGACCGGTCATCCTGCCATGTCCTTCATGGCGGTCAAAACCGCGGCCGGAGTGGCTTCAACGGCCATAGCATTCCGCCGCAAGGACTTAATTTGTGCAGCAGTCTCCGAATCGGACCTGCCGGTCTCTTCCTCAGTTAGCAGCGTGCCACGGTGGAAATCGATGGTGTAGTCGGCATCTTTCAACGTATGGCCGGTAAGCACAAGTACCACGGATTCGCTAGGTGCGACAAAGCCCTGTGCACGCAGTTTCTTCAAGCCAGCCAAGGTGACGGCGGAGGCGGGTTCGCAGCCCAGGCCTTCAGCCCCAATTTCGGCCTTGGCAACGGCAATCTCAGCTTCAGTTACGTCCAGACAGCGGCCGCCCGTTTCTTGAATCACGCGCACAGCCTTGCGCCAGGAGGCGGGATTACCAATGCGGATGGCGGTGGCGCGGGTTTGTGCCTGGACTGGTTCGAGTGCGGCGCCATTTGTATCAGCGAGGCTGCGCACCAAAGGATTGGCACCGGCGGCCTGAATCACCGAGATGCGGGGCATCCGCGCGATCAGTCCCAACTCGTGCATCTCGCGGAAGCCCTTACCCAGCGCCGAGCTGTTGCCCAAATTTCCGCCAGGAACGATGATGTGGGCGGGGACATCCCACTCGAAAGCTTCGGCGATCTCGAAGGCTGGTGTTTTTTGCCCCTCCAAACGGTACGGATTGATCGAGTTGAGCAGATAGATCGGCGCTTGTCGGACGATCTCGGTAAGCAAGCCTAGGCAACCGTCGAAGTCAACCGGCAACTGGCAGGTGACGGCGCCGTAATCCATTGCCTGCGCAAGCTTGCCCCAGGCGATCTTGCCCTCTGGAATGAGGACCAGGCTGCGCAATCCGGCACGGGCCGCGTAGGCAGCCATCGATGCTGAGGTATTGCCCGTGGATGCGCAAGCCACCCATTCGAAGCCGCGCTCGCGGGCTACGCTGATGGCTGCCGTCATGCCCGTATCTTTGAAGGAGCCGGTGGGGTTCATTCCCTGATGCTTGGCGAAGATCTGGTCGATCCCCAGCGCCCTAGCGGCGCGCGGCAGGCCGTAGAGCGGCGTGTTGCCCTCGCGCAGCGTAACGGCGTTATCCAGATTGTCGAGGATAGGCAAAAGCTCGCGGAAGCGCCAGACGCCGGACTGATCGGCGGCTCCGAGAGAGGCGCGCCGGTCGCGCCACAACCACTTGAGAGCGCCGGGATTGGGACGGTCGTGGCCGTGCGGCTCGCTCCAGCCCGGATACTCGACCTCAAAAAGTTCGCCGCATTGGATGCAGCGGAAGTCAGATTGGGCTTTGGCACCCGCGATCCTGGCTCCGCAGCCGAAACAGCGCAGCCGATGCAGATTCTCATTCATACCTGGTGTTAGCCTATCAGTGTAGGGCAGGTTTTGTAGCGTACAGGAGGTTGAATCTCGTCGATGCGGCGATTCATCCCTTTTTTATGTGCTGGGGTGCTGATTGCGTCTGTTTATGCGCAACCACCGCTGCACGTCGCCGCGGCAGCCGATTTACAGCCTCTGCTGCCTCCCATTCTGAGGGAATTTCAGCAGAGAAGCGGAATTCGCGCGGACGCTACCTATAAGGATTCGGCCATGCTGACCACGCAGATCCTGAATGGCGCTCCATTCGATCTGTTTTTGGCTGCGGACTTGGGCTATCCCAGGCGGCTGATTGCCGCGGGCGCGGCGCGGCCTTCGACGCCCGTCACCTATGCCAGGGGCACGCTGGTGCTGTGGGAGCGCAATGGCTCGCAACTTCCCCCGCCATCACTTGCGCTGTTGCGCAATCCCAATCTGAAGCGGCTGGCGATCGCCGATCCCCGGCGTGCGCCCTACGGCAAAGCGGCCGTGGCGACTCTCGAAAGCTTGCACCTCTACGGTGCTCTCAAGCTTCGGCTGGTGCTCGCTGAAAACATTGCCCAGGCAGCACAATTTGCCGACTCCGCCAACGCCGAGGCGGGGCTAATCTCGCTTACTTCGGCGTTGACGCCGCAGCTTGAGGCGAGCGGAACCTATTTCGTGATTCCGCGCAAGCTCTATCCGCCCATTGAACAGGGCGCAGTGATCGTGAAGAACACGCACCAGCACACAGCCACACAAGAACTGCTCGATTTTCTGCTCTCACCTCCAATTCAAGCCCAACTTGCCAAAGGCGGCCTCGCACCCGTTCACTAGAGAACATGGACTGGCAGGCCTTCGCCCTCACTCTCAGGCTGGCTACCGTTACTACGGCCATCTTGCTGTGTGTGTCCGTTCCGCTGGCGGCGCTTTTGGTGCTGGGGCGCTGGCGCTGGTTGGCGGCCCTGGAAGCTGTAGCCACGCTCCCGCTGGTTCTGCCGCCTACCGTGCTGGGCTTCTTTCTGCTCGTGCTGTTGGGGCCTCGCACGGCCTTTGGGCGCGGAATCGAGGCGCTCCTGGGCCATCCTTTGGCCTTTTCCTTTGACGGTCTTGTAGTGGGTTCGGCGATTTATAGCTTGCCCTTTGCGGTGCAGCCGCTGGTGTCCGGTTTCGCCTCGCTGGATGCGGCACTGCTGGATGCGGCACGACTGCTGGGTGCGGGGCCGGGGCGGCTGGTGTTCCGCGTGATGGTCCCACTGGCGCGCCGTTCCCTCATCAGCGCCGCGGTGCTCAGCTTTCTGCACACCGTGGGCGAGTTTGGCGTGGTGCTTATGTTGGGTGGCGACATTCCCGGAGCTACGCGAACCCTCTCCATCGCGCTTTACAACCAGGTGGAAGACTTCAATTACGCCGCCGCCGATCACACTGCGGCTGTCCTGCTGGCATTGAGTTTGACCGCATTGGCTGCCATCTACTCCAGTTCGCAAGTACGCAAAAAGGAGCGGGGAGGTCCTGGTGCTTGAACTGGCTTTGACTGCGCGGCGGGGCAGCTTCTGCTTGGAGGTGGAGTGCAGCTTCCTGTCCCAGTGGACGGTAGTCTTCGGTCCCTCGGGAGCAGGAAAGAGCACACTACTGCGCCTTCTGGCGGGATTAGACAGAAACCGCCTGGGCGGGGCGGTGCGCGGGCGCGTAGCAATGGGAGAGCATATCCTCACCGATACGTCGCGCGGCCTGTGGTTGCGGCCCGGCCGGCGGCAAAGTTCGCTCGTCACCCAGCAGCCCGCGCTCTTCCCGCATTTGAGCATCGCCGCCAACATTGCCTTCGGGTTGCAGCGCTTGGACCGCGCGGCACGCGACCGGCGCGTGGAAGAAATGCTGGGACTGGGGGACGCCACTGCGCTTGTGGCTCTGCGCTTGCAGGACCTTTCGGGCGG
>JAKABE010000118.1 GCA_021801945.1 Acidobacteriota bacterium | reverse complement strand
GTCGGGAAGTTGCATCTGCCCTACACACCCAAGTACAGAACAGCCAAAAAGCTGCAAGGCTTGCTGGCGGCGCTGCCCGCTCGCGGGCGGTGGCTTCTTCCGCAGGCGGCCAATGACATTCTTGCCACCGGTTCGGGCAAACCGGTTCACTTGCTCATAACGTCGTTCGACTACGACCGAAACCGGGGCCAGTTCTTCCGTTCCGCGTCGGCCAGCGGCCCCGCTTTGGGAAACGGCGATCCCGCGCCGGTGCGTCTGGCCGACGCAATTCACGCATCCACAGACGCCCCAGTACTCTACTTCGACAGGCCCGCGGAATTTCCCAGCCAGCCGGGCAAGCGCTATTGGGACGGTGGGGTCAGCGGCTACAACAACCCGGTCCTGGTCGCGGTGGCCGAGGCAGTCGTGATGGGCCAGCGTCCGGAGTCGATCCTTGCGCTTTCGATCGGCACTGGCACTGTTTGCCTGCCGCCGCCGCCGGCAGGTGGGCCGCCGGTTGTCTTCTACGCGTATCCGGCAAAACCGTGCTTTCTTCGCGATCTCGAAAAGCTGGCCGGTGCCATCGTTGACGATCCGCCGGACGTCGCCAGTTTTCTGGCCCACGTTCTCACCGGCGGCTCTCCCGGATTGCCCTCGCCTGTTGACAGCCGGGTCGTGCGGATGAGCCCCATGATCTCGCCCGTTTGGGATGCCGCCGGACAATGGGTACTTCCGCAGGGCCTCAGCCAGGATGCATTCAAGTTCATCGCCAAGCTGGCAATGGACGCAGTCGCTCAGAATCAGGTGGAGGCCATCCGGAATCTGGCCAGCCTCTGGTTGTGCGACAAAGTGCGCAATCAACCCATCCGTATGAGCAGCGGACTGCAGAGAGAGATCGGGCAGGATTCCTACAGTCAGGCCAAAGCAGCCTGGCTCGCCCTGCAATGAGTCTCTCCTCCGGGGAGGATGCGTCTGACGTTGCTTCACCCCAGCTTCGGATGCAGATTCTCGAAGCCTGTGGCTTGCTGGTAGACGCGGGCAAAGGCGGCCAGCTTGGCGTCCTGGTAAAGGCCGGCCAGAAAGGTCAGCGAGACCGGCGTTCCGGGTCCGCCAATGTCGTCGCTCTCGCCGTTATCCGCGGGCGGCGGCGGGGGCGCGTCCGAGCCGCGGAAGCCGTTGGGCAAGATCAGCGCGGGATTGCCAGTCAGGTTGGTGGCGACGAGCTGCTCGCTGGTGGTGGGCGTTACGATGACGTCTACCTGCCGGAAGAGTGTCGCAATCTGCTCGACGCCCAGCGTGCGCGCGCGGTTGGCCTGGATGTACTCGACCGCCGGGTAGAAGCGCGCGATGCGGAACTGGTTGGGCCAGTCGTCGGGCCCTTGCCGGGTGAGCAGGCGGTCGCGGCCGGTCATGGTCAGCTGGTCGAAGGCCGCCGCGGCCTCGGCGGTCAAGAGAGGCGCCATCGCATCCCACGGCAGCTTGGGCAGCTCGACCGGGATCAGGTTCACGCCCATGGAGTGCAGCTTGGCGAGCGCGGCCAGCTCGTAGCGCCGGTCGTAGACACGGCGGGCATGCGCGGCCTGCGCGGCGGCGTTCGCCTCCTCGCGCTTTTTCTTTTCCCCGGCGGTTTCGTTCGGCGCGGGTTGGGCCGGCTTCAGCGGCGCCGGCGGTTCGAACTCGCTCTTCAGAGAGCCGATGCGCAGCGTGCGCCAATCGAAGTCCGGATCCCAGCGAAAATCTGCGTTTGCCGCCGCTGTATCTTTGCCGTCGGGCCCGGCGATGGCTTGGAGCACCAGCGCGCAATCGTTCACTGAGCGGCAGATGGGGCCGAGCTTGTCCATCGTCCAGCTCAGCGCCATGGCGCCGGTGCGCGGAACCAGCCCAAAGCTGGGCCGCAGTCCCGTGCAGCCGCAGCGCGTCGAGGGCGAGGAGATGGAGCCCAGCGTCTCCGAGCCGATGGCGAAGCCCACGCAGCCGGCGGCTACAGCGCTGGCCGGTCCGGCCGATGAGCCGCTCGATCCCTGCGCCGGGTTCCACGGATTGCGTGTGCGCCCGCCAAACCACCAGTCGCCCATGGCCAGCGCCCCCAGCGTGAGCTTGGCCACCAGCACCGCGCCCGCCGCGTCCAGCCTCTGGACCACGGTTGCGTCTTCGTCGATCACCTGGTGCTCGAAGCCTCTCGCGCCCCACGTGGTTGGGTAACCCTTCACGGCCAGCAGGTCCTTCGCGCCCCAAGGAATCCCGTGCAGCGGCCCGCGATAGCGGCCGGCGGCAATCTCCGCGTCGGCGGCTTTGGCCTGCGCAATCGCCCGCTCCTCGGTCAGCGTAATTACAAAATGCAGCAGCGGGTCGTAGCGCTTGAGTCGAGCGATGTACATCTCGGTGAGCGCGAGGGAGGTGATCTTGCGATTTTGCAGGAGCAATGCAAGATCGCCGATGGTGGCGAAGGCCAGGTCTTCGAGACGCGCAGGTGCGGCGGCCGCAGCCGTGAGGGAACCGGCACTGGCCATCATTTCCGCAGTTGGGGCCGGCAAAGATGCAGCATTCGGCCCGCGGTCTGCCTCCGCCGCCGGCTGAGGATGAAACACGTAAGCCGGCGGCACGGAGTTGGGCAGATGGAGCGCGCGAATCTCCGCGTACGCCCCGCGCTGCTCGTTCAGGCCGTCGAGCATCATCTGCCTCTGTGCGGCGGTGAACGGTCCCACACCGGCCAGCTCCGCGGCCCGGTCGAGCATCGCCGGTGTAATCTTTGCCCGATTAGTTGCCTTGCTTGTGCCCGCAGCCTCCTGCGCCTGCACGGCCAGTGTGTACAGGATTCCCGGCAGCAGCGGCGATGCAATCCCCGCGGCCGCGCAGGCGTTCACAAATCTCCGGCGGTCCAGTTTCATGCGCAAGGGCCCCTTCCAAATTCCCTTGCGCAAAACTATAGCCGATGCGGCTTACACGAATTCCCTTCCTTGCCGCACGCCTCGATGAAAGGCGCACGAAAACCCGCTCTTACGGCGGATCTCCGATTCGCTTGGAGTGCTGAGGAATCCCAAGTCTCTGCTTGTCTAGAACCGCAGCACTGGGCCTGTCGCAATGCGCCCGTTGGAGTTCACAATCTCGTGAACATTGGCGTTTGTAGATTGGTAGTTAGTGTTGTAGTAGTCAGCCTGGACGCGCCACGCCCAGGCGCGCGACAGGCCAATATCCAGTCCGCCGCCCACGGCCACCGCGAAGGTATTGTCCGACTTCAAGTTGGGAAGAGCCGAGTTGTTCAGATGTGCGCTGCCTACCAGGCCGTGTATGAAGATCATTGACTTGCCCAGGTTTACCGAGATCTGCGGACCCAGGAGGAAGAAATAGGAGTGGGGATTGAAATTGGGGCTGTCATTCCGGTAGCTGCCGGAAACGTCGCCGTCGACCCCCAGCCAGGAGCCGAAGAGAGGCACGGGGACTCGCAGCGCGGCGTCCCAGCCGTTCATTCCGCCACTGAAGGGATTGGCCTGGGTGTGATCGTAAGGGCGAAAGATGTAGGAGTAGCCGCCGAAGAGTTGAAGTGGGGGAACGGTACGCCCGGTGTACGGAACCTGCGCGCTTAACCCCGTGGGCACAACCAGGATAGAGGCCAGGAAAAGCAGAAAGGAAAATTTACCGCGCATTCAATCACCTCATCAACCTGAAATGAAACCAGGGCAATAAGGCGTGCAGGCGGACAATCAAACGGCGCGCCCGGCCACCCCACCTGCGGCGCATTGCACGCTTAGACGACGCCCTTCCTGCAGCGTGAGCACAAAATGGGTGCAAATTCCGCCGCCGGCAGCAGATTTTTGCCCACCCAAGAAAAGACACACCCCTCCGCAAAGAGTTTTCCCGCTGCGGCCCGTACCCGCCGCGTGAATTATTTTTCTACATCGGCCACCAGCGACTCTGCGCGCTTGAGCAGTTTCATCCGGCGCTGTGCCTCGACCTGCAGATCGGCGGGGCGCAAGGGGTTGTTCTGCATATGCGCCACATACTCATCCAGGAGATGCGGAAAGCTCGGAGCCAGGGCGGCCACGGCGGCCTGCGCCTTGGGCAACTCCTCGTGGAAGTGCGCAATCTCTTGAGCCGCACGCTCGGGGTGGTAGCCGAGCCGGTCGCCGGTCTGCATGGCGTCGATGAGCGCATCGGGCGGCGTGCCCACGGGCCAGGTTTGTTGCAAAGCGTCGTACGCCCCACGCAGGCGCGTCATGGCGCCGGCAAAGCCGTCCAGTTCACCGCGATGAGCCATCAAGCCCGGCGCTCTGCGGACCTCAATCACCACCCTCGACGCGGTGCTGAATGCGGGCGTGGGAATCACGGTGGTCAGCGTATTGCCCTCGAAGGTCCAGCCCGGCTTGCCTACGCCGCCCTCCGGCACCGGTTTGCCATTTACCGTGACTGAGGCGGGGGGCCAGTCGGCGGGCAGGCGCAACTGGTAGGCACGCGTCTTCAGCATGCCTGGATAGTTTCCCTCCACCGGGCCAATCTCCACGCGCAGCGTGTCGCCAATCTGCGCTGCATGAATGGGCGTGCGCGTAAACACGCCCCACTGGTACTCGATCCACTTGCCCGAATCCTCGTAGACCGAGTAGCTGGAGCTAGCGCCAGGCTGGAGCGGCCACAGGTTCACGATCAGTGGATCCACGGGCTTCTGGCCTGTGTAGAGCATCTGCGGCTGCATCGGCACGATGGCGCCCGGGCGCAGGTAAACCGGAATCTGATCGATCGAGAAGCTGCGCTCCACCGTCACCGGGCCGGTAAAGTGCTTGCCCGTGGGCCACTCGATCCACTCGCCCTTGGGCAGCCAGATCTTCTCACTGGCCAGCCCGGTGGTCTTGTCGGCGGGCGTGGTCACCGGCGCAGCCAGCATCTGGCTGCCGAACATGTACTCGTCCTTGCTGCTGTAAGCTTCGCTGGCCTCGGGCCAGTCGTAGTAGAGCGGATGCAGAAAGGCCACGCCAGTATCGTAAGTGCGCCGCGCCTCAGTGTAGATGTAGGGCTGCATGGCCATGCGGAGCTGATAGGTGGTGCGCAGAATGGACGAGTACGGCTCGGGATAGGCCCAGATGCGCCGCTCTGATTCGGGATTCTTTGTCGTATGCGTGCGCAGGATAGGGCTGAACGCCCCAAACTGCACCCAGCGAGTGAACAGCTCCGGACTGACCGCGCCCGGCATGTGGCCACCGATATCGTGACTCCAGTAGGCGTAGCCCACATTGGCCGCCGTAGCCGTGAACCACGGTTGAAACGCGAGCGATGGCCATACCGAGATGACGTCGCCGCTAAAGCCAATCTCATAACGATGATTGCCCAGCCCGCCCCAGCGATGGAAGAGCAGCGGACGCTTGCCTTCGCGCTGCTGATCGGTGAAGTGCAGATAGTTCAACCACCATGTATTGTTCACGCCGGGTAGCTTGGTCATGGGCTGCTGCTGCCAGTCGAGCCACCAGAAGTCGATGCCCTGCCGCTCCAGCGGATGCAGAACCAGATTGAAGTAGTTCGTCGCCCATTTCTTGTTGGTGGGATCGAAGGGCACATACTTCTTCGTAGCCGGATCGATACCCATGGCCCGCGCCATCGCGGGGTAGGCCGCCTCCCACGGCTGAATGCCCGAGGCCGGGTGCAGATTGAGCGTCACCTTCAGCCCTTCCTCGTGGAGCTTCTTCAGGAACAGTCCGGGATCGGGAAAGAGCAGCTTGTTCCAGGTGTAGCCGGTCCAGCCCAGCCCCTGGCCCGACTGATCTTTTTCACCCATCCCTTGGAGCTGCTTCTGATTGATGTGCCAGTCCATGTCGATGACCAGCACATTGAGCGGAGTGTCATTTTCATGGAAGCCCCGGACCAGATCGTCTAGCTCCTGGTCGCTGTAAGCCCAGTAGCGCGACCACCAGATGCCGAAGGCGAACCGGGGCGGCAGCGGAATGCGCCCGGCCACGCACACAAAGTCGCCTAGCGCCTTGCGGTAGTTGTGCCCATAGCCGAAGAAATACCAATCGACATACGAGCCAGGCAGCTCGTAGCTGGGCCGCTCCATCACCCATGGCCAGGGGCTCTTTTCGCCGTTGAGAAAGCGAAAGTCAGAAGAGTCGAACAGCGGGCGCGTCGAGTCGTCCACCAGCGCCCACCCCGAGCGCGAAATCAACCCCTGCCCGATGGGTTTGGGGAGATGGCTGCCGCGCACACCGTCGAGCGTCCGCGTGGTCCCGCGCAGATTTTCCTTATCAACGAGCCCCGGATGCCACTCCACCTGCTTGCCGTCCACGGTGAGCGCGATAGAGAGATCCTCCGGCGTAAAGCTACCGTCGCCCGCCGGCGTGTAGCTGAGAGTCAGCGCCGCGGTCTTGATCGTGAGCCTGTGGCTGTTTTCCGTGATCTCTTTTGTGAAACTGGGCACCGGCAGCCGCCGGTTGATGAAGACAAACGAGGCGTGATCCTCGAACTTGCCGGTGGCCGACCACTCCATGCGGATGAGTTGCGGCGTAAGCACGGTGAACCGCGCATGGCCGAAGATCACTTCCGCTTTGGGATTGGCCACCGGATTGGCGGCCGGCGGCACATGAGCGCGCAGCGCCGCGGGAACCATTGCCATCTGCTGCGCCGCGGCGCTTGTCTGCGCCAGTCCTACACCGCATCCGATCGCCAAAAATACGACTGCAAGCCGCCGCCAGAAAATGCGCATGTGCTCCCCCCGTTTTCACGTCAGAGGAAAGCCTATCACCGCGCCGGTGGAAAAGGGTCCAGCCAGATTAGCCGGGTTCGTCTTCTCCGGCCAGCTTCTCCAACTGGTTGCGCCAGTCCAACGACTCCACAAAACGCCTCGACTCGCGCCAGCCGGGTTCGACGATCACGTGCAACTCGAGGTACACGCGCGTCCCCACGAGCGACTCGATCTTGCGCCGAGCCCCAGCCCCGATCGCCTTCAGCTTCGCGCCGCCTTTGCCGATGAGAATCGCCTTCTGCCCCTCGCGCTCGCAATAGATGGCCGCGGCAATCCGCGTCAGTGGCGCGCGTGTGCTCTTCTTGCCGGCAGGGGCTGGTTCCGGCTCCTCGAACTGCTCAATCACCACCGCCGAAGCGTACGGAACCTCCTCGCCGGTCTCGATCAGAATGCTCTCGCGGATCAGCTCGGCGGTCATGAACCGGATCGGCTGGTCGGTGTACTGGTCTTTGGGGTAGTAACGCTCACCCGTGGGCAGCGCCTCCACGATCTTGCGCACCAGCACGTCCAGCCCGTCGCGCTTGCGCGCGCTCACCGGAATCACCTCGGCAAATTTGTACTGGCGGTTGAGGCTCTCGATCAGCGGCAGCAGCTCCTCCTTGCGCACCAGGTCGATCTTGGTCAGGACCAGGAAGACCGGGCAGTCGAGCTTGCGCACCAGGCTGAACAGAAACTCGTCTTCGCTAGCCCATGCGGGTGCCCCGGGTCTCGCCTTTGAGACCTGGGAGGGATTTGCTCCCAGATCAAGCCCCACACGGCGCGTCGCATCTACGAGTACCAGCACCAGATCCCGCGCCTCCAGTGCCTCGTGGATCTCCTGCAACATCAGCCGGTCGAGCTGCGAGCCGGGCTTGTGCACGCCGGGCGTATCCACGAAAACGATCTGTGCTGCCGCTCCCGAACCTTTGCGTGCCTGGACCTCAACCACCCCGACGATCCGGTTGCGCGTGGTTTGCGGCTTGGCGGTCACGATGGCCACTTTTTCGCCCGTCAGGGCGTTGAGCAGCGTACTCTTGCCTACATTAGGCCGGCCGAGAATGGCGACAAATCCAGATTTCACGCGGCTTATTACTCCAGCTTCCTATTATCGCGGATGTGCGCTCCCCGTCTCTGCGCCGGGCCGTTCCCTACCTCGACCGAAACGGTCACCTTGCTAAGATCGCTCCATGACGCCCGCAGGCCAAACCGAGCGGCTTCTCCTGTGCCCGCTCGCGCTGGAGGACGCGACGCAGATCCAGCGCATCTTCCTGTGTTGGGAGATCGTGCGCTATCTCCAGAACCGCGTGCCCTGGCCCTATCCGCCCGATGGCGCGCGGCAATTCGTGGAGCAGGTGGCCCTGCCCATGGTCGAGCGAGGCGAGGCTTGGAATTGGACCCTCCGCCTCAAGTCGGCCCCTGAGCAGATCATCGGATCGCTCGCATTGCGCCGCGGCGAGGAAGATAACCGCGGCTTCTGGCTGGGTCGTGACTGGCAGGGTCAGGACGTAATGAGCGAAGCCTGCATCTGGGCCAACGATTTCTGGTTTGAGACGCTGGGCTTTCCGATTCTGCGCGTCTCGAAGGCCGCCGAGAATATGGCCTCGCGCCGCATTTCTCTCAAGCAGGGAATGCGGCTGGCAGGCGCGAAAGAAAAAGACTACGTCAGCGGCCGGCTGCCATCGGAGATTTGGGAGATCACGGCCGAAGGGTGGCGGGCCTGGAAGCGGGGC
>JAKABE010000117.1 GCA_021801945.1 Acidobacteriota bacterium | reverse complement strand
CCACCGAGGCCAGGAATGTTCAGGCCGCCGAGCATGCCCTGCATACTGGACTTGATAGCCTCATCGGCCTTGCGCCCGGCCTCGTTGACCGCGGCCACGATCAGGTCTTCGAGCATCTCCACGTCGGGCTTATCCCCGCCCAGGCTGGCGGCCGCGGAGGGATCGATGCGCAGCTTGAGCAGTTGCTTCTTGCCGTTCATGGCCGCCGTTACCGCGCCCCCGCCGCTCGAGGCCTCGACTACGGTCTCGCCGAGCTTGCGCTGAACCTCCTCTTGCATTTGGCTGGCCTGAGCGAGCATCTCCGAGATGTTGAGCGGGTTAAGCATGTCTTTTCTCCTGGTTTGATGATGCGCCTATTTTTGACGCAGATCGATGACGCTGCGGACTTCGGCGTGAAAGATCTCCTGCGCTCTCTGCACCATAGGATGCGTGAGCGCAGCTTGCTGAACGCTGCCTGCCGGCGGCACCGCGGCGGTTGTGCGCGCGGCAACGGGTGCGCCTGGAGCCGCTCCCGCGCCGGGCGCTATCTGTACGCGCGCGGGTGCGCCCAGCCCCCGCAGCTCCTGCTGGATGATCTTTTCGGCCGCCGCGTTTACCGTTAGGCTGAGCATTTTCTTGCCGATCCCTGGGACTTCGATGCGCAGGCCCGAGGCGTCGAGCGACCATGCGCCGGTGTCGAGAAGCTGCGCGGCTGAGGGGTGCCCGGCAGACGACAAGGCGGAGACGATGGCCTGGCGCGCGGCGTCCGCGTCAGGAGCGGCGGAGCCGGCAGCAGATGCTTCGGGCGCTTTGGCGAGAGCGCCTTCCGTCAGCGTTGCGGTTACGCCGTAGGCAGCGGAGTGGTTGGCTGCCGCGGGAAACGGCGCTGGTTCGGGGCTCGAACTGACTTTGCGGCTCGGTCCGGCAGAGGGTTCGGGCGCGAGGGCGGAGGGGGAAGAATGCGTCACGTCCGCTATCGGCGCGGATGAGGCGCTCTGCTTTGGCGCGGACGCGTAGCTCCGGCTGCCGCCGCCGGATGCAAATGGCGAAATGGAGGGAGCCGACGGTGTAGCACTTGTTGTGGCTGGGCGCGCGGCGCTTGGGGCCGGGCGCGATCCACCAGACGCGGGCGAGGCCGCGCCGCTGGCTACGCTGCTCAACAGCTCCTCGATGGGCAGCAGCCGCTGCGCGTGGATCAGCTTGAGCAGGCCCAGCTCCAGGTGGAAGCGCTGCTCCTGGCGGTAGTTCAGATCGTCGAAGGTGCGCAGTACGATCTGCAGGTTGCGCGTGAGCTCTTCTTCGCTGAAGAGCAGCGCCGTGCGGGCGGCCCGGGCACGCTCATCGGCGGAGATCTGCAGCAGTTCGGTCTGTTCGCCGCCCAGCTTGGCCATCAGCGCGTTGCGCAGGTAACGGACCATCTGGCGCGCCAGTGAGGAGGGGTTGTGGCCGGCGTTGACCAGCACGTTCAATTGCTCCATGAGCTCCGCGCTCTGGCCCGCGGCTACGGCCTCCAGCAGGCGCTCGAAGACAGCGTTGGGCACTGAGCCCATCAGATCGCGAATCTGCGCGGCGGAGAGGACGGGACGACCGTCTTCCACCGGAGCCGAGGCAATGGCCTGATCCATGATGGAGAGCGCGTCGCGCATGGAGCCGTCGCCGGCCTCTGCCAGGAGAGCCAGCGCTTCGTCTTCGGCCGTGACCTGCTCCGCCTCGGCGATCATCTTCAGTTGCGCCAGAATGTCGTCGAACTTGACGGCGTGAAAGCTGAAGTGCTGGCAGCGCGAGCGGATGGTTTGCGGAATGTCCTCGGGCTGGGTGGTGGCCATCATGAAGATGGTCCACTCGGGCGGCTCCTCCAGCGTCTTGAGAATGGCGTTGAAGGCCGCGTCGGTGATCTGGTGCGCCTCGTCGAGGAGGAAGATCTTGTACCGGTCGCGCGCGGGCTGAACGGAGGCCTGGTTGCGGATGGAGCGGACATCGTCGATGCCGCGGTTGGAGGCGGCGTCAACCTCGATGAAGTCGAAGGAATGGGTGGCTTCGTTGCCGGACTCGGGGCTGCCGCCGGAGGCGATCTCACGGCAGGAGACGCATTGCAGGCAGGGCTCGTTGTTGGGCCGCTCGGGGCTGCCCACTTCAGTGCGGCAGTTCAGCGCCATGGCCAGGATGCGCGCAATGGTGGTCTTGCCGATGCCGCGGTGACCGGAAAAGATGTAGCCGTGGGCGACGCGGTTCTGCTTGAGCGCGTTGAGCAGGGTACGTGTGACGTGGTCCTGGCCGGCTACGTCGGCGAAGCGCTGCGGACGGTATTTGCGGGCCAGTACCTGGTAACCCATGGGGGATGAAGCTCCTTGCGGCGGGCACGCTTGCGCGAAGCGCCTAGGTGGGATTGTATCGTTCTGGACCGGGCCAGATGCTCCGGAGCTGAACGCCGGACGTCGGAGAGCCGAAGTCTGCCTGAAGCGAGAGCCGCAGAGGGGATCGCTATCTAAGGATACAAGCGGCGTTGCTTGATCTCAGCCGGTGGGTCACCGGCTTCGGCCATGCGCGCCAGGAGCCGCTGACGCAGATGGTCGGCAACTTCCACATCCACTCGATCACCTAGATAGTGAACCAGCTTGGGCACGTCGCGCCGGCCCGCCAGATTGAGCAACTGATGCGGATCGGAAGCCAGATCGTACATCTGGTATTCAACGTAGTTCTTGCTGTAGGGATGCTCGCCAGAGAGGCTTGGATCGGCTACACAATACGTGAATTGATCAGTCCGCAAGGCTCGCGCCACCATGGATTGGCTGATCTGGATGAAGGCCTCCTGGCGCCACGCCTTCCGCGCCGCCGGATCGTTCAGCAGGGGCAAGAGGCTTTGTCCCATCATGGATGAAGGAACCTTGGCGCCAGCGGCGTCGAGCAGCGTCGGCGTAACGTCAATCATGCTGACCAGCTCGCGTACGGCGCGGGACTGATTGAATCCCGGTCCCTGCACCAGGAGCGGGATGTGGATCGAGCTTTCGTGGGGGCTGCGTTTGTACTCGTCGTTGCGCGTGCGGAAATGGCAGCCGTGATCGCTGATGAACAGGAAGATCGTGTTGTCGGTCAATCCTTGTTCGTCGAGGGTTTTCAGGATGGTTCCCACGGAATCGTCGATGCTCTTGATGTCACCGTAATAATTGGGCAGTTGCTCGTCCCAGTCGCCGGGGAAGAAGCGCAGATCCTGCGGGACAAATGAGTTCACGTAGCGCTGCCGGAAGCCTTTGGGCGGGGCAAAGGCATTGAGGTTGTTTTGAAAATGCGGTTCTAACTGCGAAAGCACCAACAGAAACGGCTTTTCCTGTTTCTGGTGGAGGAAATTCACGGCTCGCTGGGTGAGATAATCCACGCGGTAGATGTCCTCGTAGTGCATGGGCTCTCCATCGCCGTTCCAGATTGTTCCGTGATAGGGGTGGGAGGTGAACTCCAGCAAATTGCTTCCTTCCCAGAGGTCCAGAAACCCACCGCGGTACTCGCGCGGAACAAAGCCCCAGGCTTTTGGGTCGTTGAAGGCTCCCGGCGCCAGGTGCCACTTGCCGATGTAGTTCGCCGTATATCCTTCCGAACGGAGAATCGTTGCCAACGTAACGGCGTCCGGTTTCAGCCCAATGCCCGCAGTGGTCAGAGTCCACACCCCGGTTTGAGTGGCGTACATGCCGGTGAACAGGCAGGAGCGCGATGGCGAGCACAAAGGCTGATTGGTGACTGCATTCTGGAACGCCACGCCGCGTGCCGCCACGCCGTCGAGGTTGGGGGTGACTTGCATGGGATTCAAGCCGTAGGCGCTCACGCAATCCCAGCGGAACTGGTCGGCGATATAAATGACGATATTCGGCCTGGGTTTTTCCCCTGAGGATGGGTTGGCTTGGGCCTGGCCGTTCGCAGGGCCGCCTAACGCAGGCAACGCCGCAGCTGCCGCAGAGCCCTTGATAAATTCCCGACGCGAGAGTGGCGATTGAGCAGAAGAAATCGCACGTGAATCATCCATAAGATATTTCCCTCTCAAATTCGATTACCAGTCTCTCATGTCCTACGCGAACAGCGCTTTTCAAGGCATGCCCTTTTTGGCTGCCTGGTCTCCGGAGGCACAGGGAAGTGGCGGAGCGCGGAGCTAAGGCAAGACAGGAGAAGGCGCGTCCCATTGAGTTTTGTGCATGGCCACCGCTCTTCAGGGGCGCAGCACCCTGGGCGCCAAGGCTTATTGATACAGGATCTCCATTTTCGCTTGAAGGGCGGCTGCGTTTCCGGCGCGAGGAGATTGGAGCCGTTACGCCGACAAGCTTTCTTGCTGCGACTGCCCTGCATATGTGGCGGGCGGGTGGCGCGGAAGCGGGCGCTGAGGGGCTATTTCCGCTAGGCGCCTTTGCGCTTCGTGCTTGGTGCGCGGGCCGTGGTTTTGCGTTTTCGCATCTCTTTGGAAGAGTACATGGTTCCCCGGCAGTTCATCGCGCCGCAATTGCAGAAAGCCTCGTCGTCGCCGCCGTCGTAGAGACAGTAATCATAGGTGATTTCCTCGCCTGCGGCGATGTTGCGGATGGCCTCGATCCACACCCGGCCGTCTTCCTCGCTGGTCTCGCAGTTGGGGTCGCAACTGTGGTTGATGAACATGGCCATGCCGTGGCCGTCGATGACCATCCTGCCGTTGCCGAGTCCAAAGAGGTAGGTAACGGGCGAATCCTCGTAACGCTGGTCGGCCTCCGCCTTGGTGATGCGATGGCCCGTGTACTCGATCACGCGCGCACCTTTCGGGATCGGTTTGGTCGCATAGCAGCCAGCCGCGTGAATGGTGGAAGAACGGATGATGAGGCCCATAGAAATGTGCGATGCTTTCTTTAGTTGAGGCGTTTGCGGGGGCGCCATATGGACCGCATCCTATCATTCGAGGCGTCGAGGACGATGGCAGTGAAGCCGCTTTTCCTTTTGGCCGCGGGACTCGCTTGTTGTCTAGCGGCGCCAGTACTGCGCGCGCAAGGCACACAGGGCAGAAAGGGAGACGATTCCGGGCAAAACAAACCTGCCAGCGTTCAAAAGCCCGGCCGGGAGTCCACCCAAAAGCCCTCGGCAGCGCAGCCTCCGTCGAATGCCAATCCCTTTCCCACGGATTTGAGTACGGTTCCAATCATACCCACCGCGAATTCGCCGAGCGTCTCCGAGGGAGCCGGCAACGGCATGGGGAATGGCCGATACACGCTGCCCGACTCCGATTCGGACCCGGTGCCCAGCCCAAACGACGCTGGATCGGCTACGACTGACGGCCAGGGGCAGGGGTTTAGCTCCAGCCAGACTGGCCTGGGCCCCTTGTTGCCGGATGTGGATGGCAATGCGCCGGGAAGCAGAAATCAGCAAAAGCAGAATTCAATCTTCGCGCCCCTGCCTCAGCCCACCGCCAAACAGGACATCAGCGTAGGCAACTTCTACCTGGACACAGGGGATTGGAGAGGTGCCTACTCGCGGTTCCAATCGGCGCTGGTGCTGGACCCCAGCAACCCAGATGTGTATTGGGGTTTGGCTGAGTGCCAACGGCATATGGGCCAGTATGCCGCAGCGCGCGAGAACTATCTTAAGGTGATGGAGTACGATGCCGGCGGAAAGTACGCGAAGAAGGCAGCCAAGGCCTTGCGGAATCCTGACATAGCCAACGCCGAGCCTTCGGGGCAGGCGCAGCAGTAGCCGCTCTAGAAGTTGCACCAGCGGAGATAGACGCCGATGAGGTCGGTTCCCCACAGGGCCGCGACTATTCCTCCACCGGCAAGGAACGCGCCGAAGGGGAGTTTGGTGAGGCCCCGCCTTTCGGGTCCCCCGTGACCCGGAAGGGCGAGCATGGTCATACCGATCACACCACCCAGCACGATTCCCAGGACGAAGGCGAGCAGAGTCCGTGAGAAGCCAAGCCAGGCGGCGAGCATCAGCATCATCTTGACATCGCCCATGCCCATTCCTTCGCGTCCGTGCAGGGTGTGATAGGTCCAGCGGATGAGCAGGACGAAGCCGGGGATGAGGAGCAGACCCAGTAGCCAGCGGCTGGCGGAATCGAAGACGTGGGCACGGTGGCCTGCCAGTCCGGAATCAAGGCTCCAGTGCAGAGGAAGCGAGTGCCATATCCATTCCGTTGAGAAGCGAACTAAGCTCACGAGCAGTCCCACGGCGGCACCGCCGAGCGTTAGCCAGTCAGGAAGCCAAAGTTGCTCGGCATCGAGGGCCGCCAGGCAGATCAAGAGCCAGCAGAGGGTCATTTTAACCAGGCCGAAGGCAGTGGCATCGAAGAGGTCGGGCGCGGCGGTTCCAGGCACTGCCAGCGCTGAAAGAGTCTGCCACGCGGAGACAGCCCACGTGACCGCAGCGGCCAGTTCAACGAGCGGATAGCGCCAGCCAATCCAGGCATGACAGGTGCGGCAGCGGCCTCTGAGCGCCAGCCAACTTGCCAGCGGCACGTTTTCCCACCACTTGAGCGTCCGCCCGCAACCGCGGCAATGCGAAGCGGGCTTGACGATGCTTTCGCCCGCGATCCAGCGGCTCAGGCAGACGTTCAGGAAGCTGCCGAAGGCCAAACCGAGAAGCGCCGCAAACGCCGTCCAGAAGATGCGAATCATTGGCGAGGTCGAGTATACGCCCCGAAAATGGGCGAAGAGCTAGTCTTTGAGCATTCTCCGCTCTTTCTGCGATGAATACAAAGGGAATCGTCCATTCTTTCGCGAAACCACTGAAACTACGCGCGAACGAAAGGCCCACCCCGGCACGCCAGCGGGCAAACACCCCACCAGGTAAACTGAGAATACATGGTCCCCGCACGCGAGCGTTCCGACCGCAATGCCTCTACGCCGCACAGCCCAACCGAAGCGGCGCGGGCGGCGGCGTTGTTTGAAGAGTCGGTGACCATCATGGCGCGACTGCGCGCTCCCGGTGGCTGCCCCTGGGATCGCGAGCAATCCTTTGACTCTATCCGCAAGTACACGCTGGAGGAGGTATACGAGGTCTTCGACGCCATCGAGCGTCGGAATTTTCCTCATTTGGCCGAGGAACTCGGAGACCTCTTGCTGCAAGTGCTCTTTTATGCGGAGATGGCCGCTAACGAGGGGCGTTTCACCATCGCCGAGGTTTTGGAGCAACTGAACCGCAAACTTGTCCGGCGCCATCCCCATGTCTTTGGTGATGAGGCCGCGCGTGCGGCCGGGAACCGCGCAGAGGTGGATACCGACGTCGAGGGCTCGGCGGGCGTGCTGCACAACTGGGAAGAAATCAAGAGCGCTGAAAAGCGGGTAGCCGATGCCGACGGGATAGGGAATCTCGGTGCTTCGCGGCTTGACAGCGTGCAGCGGGCGATGCCGGCGCTGGCGGAGGCGGCCAAGCTGGGCTCCAGGGCCTCCAAGTCTGGCTTTGACTGGCCAGACTGGCGCTATCTTCTTCCCAAGCTTGCCGAGGAGACTGCGGAGTTAGAGGCGGAGGCTGCCTCAGATGATCGGACCCGCCAGCCGGCTGTCGAGGCTGAGCTGGGCGACCTGTTGTTTACCGTGGTCAACTTGGGCCGCCACCTGGGCGTGGATGCGGAGATGGCCTTGCGAGGCTGCAACCTCCGCTTTCGCCGCCGCTTCGGCGAGATGGAGCGGACTTCGGAGCGCCCGTTGGAAGAACTTTCCGTCGACGAGTTGGAGACGCTGTGGGCGCGGGCCAAACAGAAGCTCGCTTCCGCGGATGCGGCAGACACGAGTCCTCAGGTGCTGTCCGTTCCCAAGGCGAAGTCATGATCCGGATTCGATGCTGCGCGGGATTCGACGAGATGGAGGCCTGTTTCCGGCTCCAGATCGACACTTGGGGTTACGACGCCAACGATGTGATTCCCCGTCGGTTCTTCTTGCTGGCGCAAAAGATTGGCGGCCAGGTGATCGGCGCATTTGAGACCGATGATGCGATTGAGCAGGACGGAAAGGGTGCGGAAACGCTGGTTGGATTCGCTCTGTCTTTGCCTGGGGTGAAGACCGGAGATGGTGAGCCACGGATCTATCTCCATTCCCACATGTTGGCTGTCAGGGAGGAGTACCGCGATCGCGGGCTGGGCGCACAACTCAAACTGGAGCAACGGCGGGATGCGCTTTCCCGCGGCATCCGGCACATGGAGTGGACCTTCGATCCGCTGGAAATCAAGAACGCTTTCCTCAATATCCACAGGCTGGGCGCGATTGCCCGCACCTACCGCGCGAATTTTTATGGTGTATCCTCATCTCGATTGCAGGGCGGGCTCCCGACCGACCGCTTGCTGGCGGAGTGGGATCTCGATTCCCCCAGGGTGCAAGCAATTCTTGAGAGACGTCCTCTCGATAGACAAGTTATTGAAGAGCGGATTCAGGTTCCGGCTTCCATCTACCAGTGGAAGGCCTCGGAGAGTGAGCGAGAGCGTGCCCTCGCTGTTCAGTTAGAGAACCGTAGGAAGTTTCAACAGGCGTTTTTCCAGGGATTGGCTGTGATGGGC